>CAZHSB010000012.1:0-7757 GCA_964534945.1 uncultured Bdellovibrionales bacterium
TTATTTTAACCTAACCCCCTAAAAAAAGTGTCCTAAAATTTGACAAACTCCCAACCCAAAGGACAGGAGATGTTAATAATGACATAATTATTAAAAAACTAGAAACTTTCAAATAATTATATAAAGTTCGCTTTCCTTTAAATTTTAATAACAAACATAGCAATGGCAAAACAACAAATAACTGGCATAACATTTTATCTAATTTTAAATAATTGGAAATAATTTTAATATAACTAAGATTTCCCTCATAGTCGTACGGGATTTTGCAAATATTATTAATACTATGTATATAATCAATAAAAATCATCATCCCCTTTGGATTATCAAAAATAATCCAAATTGTTAGTCCAATACAGGTTATAAAAAAAACAAGGATAATTTTCCATTGCTTAAAAATTATTGGAAGAAATATTAATAAAATATCGATCGGTTTTATATATATCAAAATCGCGAGAAAGAATCCTGCCCAAAAAAATTTCTTATTAATTGAAAATAAAATAAAAAGTAAAATAAAAAAAAATTATCAAATTTATATTACCATTTGCAACCTCACATAACATACTAGATGATAACAATATGAGGAAAAATAAGACAATATAAAATTTATTAAAATTTAATTTAGTATTAATTTTTTTCCCGATAAAATAAGAAATAATCGTCAGGCAAGGAACCATCAAAAATGTAAGAGCAAGAAATAACAGTTTTAACTCGTCATAACTAAAAAATGGATTGATCTTTGATAGCAAAAATGCAAAAAAAGGTGGATATATATATGGAACCACAAATGTTTCATTATTTATCAAATAAGTAAATGGATTTTCATATATATTTATACCATCAATTATTTTTTGTGAAGCATTATAATACGCATCAAAATCTGAATGAGAAAAAGTAAGGGTAACAAGACTATTCTTAAAATATATTCCAAATATTATTATACTAAGCAAAACAAGTACTAAACTTAAAACTCTTTCTCTCGTATCCTCACCTCCTCAGCGGGCAACCAAAACAAAAATTTTGTTCCCCCATCTACTTTGGAAGCGACTTCTAGCTTACCCATATTAAGCTCAATGGCACGCTGAACAACAGAAAGGCCTACGCCTAGGCCATCATCATCTTTTTTGGAAGAAAGACGATTAAAAAGTTTAAATACATCTTGTAAGGATTTTTCTGGAATTCCTATGCCGTTATCTTTTACAAAAATTTTTGCAAAGGTCCCCATAGGTAATTTTTCTGTTCCCTCAAATCCAATGTAAATATCTTTTTGTCTGCTGATATTATACTTTATCGCATTAGAAATTAAATTTATAAAAATTCTTCTAACCAACTCTTCACTTCCCCAAATCGGAGGAAATGTATCTATCTTAAATGAAACATTCTTATCTTTATAAAAATTCATATCTTCAAATAATGAAGATATAACTTCATTTAAATTAAAAAATTTCATATTTGTGGCTTCTTTCCCAAGTTTTGCAAATTCATACATCGCCTGCACTTGGTTTATAAGCCTATTGCTAACTTCAAGACTACTATTTAATAACGTTTTAAATCTTTCTTTGGGAACTTTATCATACTCATCTATTAAATATTCTAACCTCATTATAAGCCCACCAAGAGGCCCTCTAATATCATGCGCAACCGTCTGGCAAAACTCATCTAATATTGTATTTTTTTGATTAAGCATCATATTTGTTTCTGTAAGACGCATAGTAAGCTCTTTATTTATTTCTTCTAGCTTTTGCATCCTAATAATATGACGAAT
Organism: uncultured Bdellovibrionales bacterium; assembly: GCA_964534945.1. Lineage (GTDB taxonomy): Bacteria > Bdellovibrionota_C > UBA2361 > UBA2361 > CAKMMH01 > CAZHFA01. Next base: position 1,763 of record CAZHSB010000012.1, read on the forward strand.
TGTCACAGATAATTTCGATTTCCACTCATCATCTTTAATTAAACAGCTCGTACATCCTAGAGAATATAGAGAATTTAAATATTTTGCATCATCAATTTTACTCGATAATACAACTACACTTGGCGTGTTCATCGTAAGTTTTACTTTGCTTAAGAAATACGCATACGGCCAATCAATAGTATCTTCATAAACTAAAACTATTTTCGTATCATTATTATCAATTTCCTCTAGACAACTTTCTATCGAAGATACATCTATAAAATCATAATCTTTTAAATTCTCTCGCACAAACTCAAAAGGCTCTTTTTGGCTCTCGTCTCCTAACAATAAAATTTTTTCTCTAGACAAAGATTCCACACAAAACCTTTTTATAAAAAAGAATAATTAAGAAATATTTTTTAAATACGTTTTTAATCTAATTAATGCTCTAGACCTAATTTGAGATGCTCTAGATTCTGTTACTCCAATAATCTCTCCTATCTCCTTTAAATTAAGTTCTTCATAAAAATATAAACTTATTACTAATCTTTCTTTTTCTGGAAGTCTATCTAAAGACCTTGCGACAAGTTCAATCTTTTCTGTACTTAATAATTTAAATAGTGGATCTTGTCCCTTACTCTCCAAGACTTCATCTTTACTAAATCTATCTTCCCCATGTCCATAACCAAGTTCCTCAAAACTTAACATTACAATATTACTAACTTCTCCTAGTCTTTTGTTAAATTCATCTACAGAAACTCCTAACACATGCGCAACTTCCTCATCAGTTGCAGCTCTTCCTCTAATACTCTCTATTTGACGATATGCATCTTCAATTTCATGAATTTTTTTCCTTAATGATCTTGGAAGCCAATCTTGCGAACGAAAACTATCTAGTATAGAACCTTGAATTCTAAACCTCGCATACGTTGCAAAATTTGTATCTTTCTTCGGATCAAATTTTTCTAACGCATCAACTAATCCAATAATACCAGAATTTATCATTTCATTGACATCTACTTCTTTTGGCACACGTCCAAGCAGACGATTAACGACTTTCTTAACAAGAGGAAGATACGCACGTATCATTTCATCTTTTTCATCATTGTTAATATGTCTATATGCTGTAATACCACTTAAGTTTTTACTATTCACTACCCGTCTCCTCATAATTTACTAAAATTTTAACTATTATTATTTTTGCAACCACTAATAATAAAATCGCTATCATAGCCCTATATGTAATCGTCACGACTCCAACATCCTGCCTAAACCCTGCAATCATAATTACAACAAAAGCAAGCAAAGAAAGTCCTGCAACAAATTTATCAATCAAATAATAATTTATTTTTTTTACAAATTTTTTATCATTTTTATTCGTATTCTCAGTCATCGCTCACTAAATCCTTTGCTCTAACAATTCTTTAAAGAAAAACTGCATTCCGCCTTTTACTCTAAAGTCAAAAAAATCATCATCAATTTTCCTTGCAAGAGAAACCACTTGGCGTCCTGCGTTGGAACATGGAAATTTTTCTACAAATGCTTTTTGAGATTCTATAGACTCATTAACAGCAGAATCTCTTGGAATAAAGCCTATAAATTTCAATCTTACTTTTAAGAATCTTTCAACTGCCAAAAATAATTTCTTATATGCTTTCTTGGCATCATTTTCAGATTGAACATTGTTTACAAGTATTGAAAATTCTTTTTCGCCTTTTTGAGATAAAACTTTTATTAGCGAATATGTATCAGTTAATGATGTTGGTTCATCTGTAATAACACACACTACTTCCATCGCTACGCTATTAAAAAACAAGACATCTTCTCCTATTCCTGCCCCCGTATCTATCAAAAGATAATCATATTTTTGAGCGATCCTCTCGACTTCACTCATTAAAAGGGATTTTTGCTCTGATGTTAAATTTATAAGTGCCTTTACGCCACTTCCTGCAGGAATTATTGAAAGCCCATTTGGAGCATCAATAATAATTTCATTGATGGTTTTTTCATGGAAAAGTAAATCTTCTAATGTATATTTAGGAGTTAGTCCTAATAAGATATCAACATTAGCCAAGCCTAAATCAGCATCTAAAATAAGTACACGTCTTCCTTGATTCACAAGGGCTAAACCAATATTTATAAGGCTATTGCTTTTACCAACTCCGCCCTTTCCGCTTGTAAAGCTTATAACTCTAGTTAATCCTTCTTTTTTTGTATTTTTTATAATGCTATCGTACATATCTTTATTCCACTTATTTGATTCAAAAATTACATAATTAGTTACAAAAATTTTATAAATAAATTTTTTTAACTAATTTCACTGTTCAACAGAGATTACACCTAAAGATTGAACCCTCGTATTTGGAGCAATCTCTTGATGACTTATCACAGAAACCCCTGGAATAAACCTTTCTACAAAGTTTGAAACGCCCGCTCTTATATAACTTGGTGTTAATAAAAGAGGTGTATATCCAAGTTCTGCAAATTTTTCTGATGTTGAAGAAATCTTAGTTATTAGTTTTTGCGCAAGACCTGGGTCTAAAGCTAAATAAGACCCCTCATCTGTTTGTTGCAAAGTTTCAGAAAGAGATTTTTCTAAAACAGGTGTTAAGCTAACCAATGGAAGTGTACCTTCCTTTGTTAAAAACTTTTCTGTTATAGATCTAGACAATTTCTTTCTTACTTGTTCCGCTAATTTCTCAGTATTTTTTGTTTGCGGAGCAGTATCTGCCAATGTTTCTAAAATCGTTCTTAAATCTCTTATGCTTACTTGTTCTTTTAGTAAATGCGACAAAACCTGTTCTACTTGTCCTATTGTTAAAACAGATGGAATAAGCTCTTCCACAACCTTTGGATATTTCGTAGCTAAATTGTCTACTAAATGTTGAACTTCTTGTCTTCCAAGAAGTTCTGCCATATTATTTTTTATAAGTTCTGTTATATGTGTAGCAATAATTGTTGAATGTTCCACAACCGTATATCCTGAAAATTGTGCTCGTTCTTTTTCACTGTCAGGAAGCCATATTGCATCAAGTCCAAACGCAGGTTCTTTAGTGGCGATTCCATTTAATGGCGCAGTAACATTTCCGGGATCCATTGCTAAAAGATGATGAGACATTAATTCACCTTTTCCAATGCAAGCTCCTCTTAAAAGCATTCTGTATTCGCCAGAATTTATTCTTACGTTATCCCTAATATGAATTGGTGGAACAATAAATCCATAATCAAGTGCAAATTGTCTTCTTAAAGATCTTATCCTTTCTACGAGTTCTCCTCCCTCTACCATTGAAACTAATTCATATCCAACTTCTAATTCCAAAACATCTAGAGACAAAAGTCCCGTAACTTCCTCTGTACTTCCGGGTTTTGGTCCCACAGGTTCCGTACTTTCTTTTGCTGCTTTTATAAGTTTATCTTTTTCTTCTCTTGAAGTTTTTCTCTTCATAAAAGCAATAGAACCAGAAAATAATGACAAAAGTATAAATGGCATAAAAGGAAGTCCGGGTAATATCGCAAGTCCTAAGCATACTGCACTTGTTAAAAATAATGGCTTTGATGTTCTTGATAATTGTCCTATCACTTCTGTATTTAAATCTTCTCCAGAAGCAGTTCTTGCCACAATTAAGCCTGATGCAAGCGAAATGATAATTGAAGGAATTTGGCTTACGAGTCCATCACCGATTGTAAGAAGCGTATACAAAGAAGCAGCTTCTGTCCATTGCATGTCCTTTTGAACCATACCTATAAATAATCCACCACCAATATTTATAGCAACTAACATAAGGCCTGCAACGGCATCTCCACTTACAAATTTTGCAGCACCATCCATAGCTCCATAGAATTCAGATTCTCTTGCTAGATCTTTTCTTCGTGTTTTTGCTTCGGATTCATTAATGATTCCTGTATTTAGATCAGAATCTATTGCCATTTGTTTTCCAGGCATAGCATCTAATGTAAATCTTGCAGCAACCTCTGCAATACGTCCAGAACCCTTAGTAATAACTTTTAAATTTACGATACTGATTGCTATAAAGATTACTATACCTACAGCATAGTTTCCTCCGACGACGAATTGTCCGAATGCTTGAATAACTGTCCCTGCAGCTGATAATCCTTTTTCTCCGTTTAATAAGATTAATCTTGTAGAAGCTACGTTCATACCTAATCTAAACATTGTAGTTACTAACAAAATTGCTGGAAAACTTGAAAAATCAAGTGGACGATTCATGTATAATGAGCAAAATAATATTATAAATGAAACTGTAATATTTAGTGCAATACAAATATCAAGTACAGGTGTTGGAACAGGAAGCAATAGAATTAGTAAGATTCCGACTAAAGTAAGTGGCATTACTAAATGTTTTAAAACTTTCTTATCAAATTTGTTCTTTTTAGTAGTTGTTTCTATGCTGTCCTCCTATGTGGTCTTAACTTGTAAACATAAGCAAGAACTTGTGCTACTGCCTTAAATAATTCTTTTGGAATTTGTTGCCCCACATCTACTGATGCATAAAGAGCTCGAGCAAGAGGTTTCCTTTCTATGATTGGAACATTATGTTCTCTTGCGATTTCTTTTATTCTTTGTGCTAGATAATCTTGACCTTTTGCGACAACAATAGGTGCAGGTGCCTTTTCCTTATCGTATTTTAAAGCGACAGCAAAATGTGTAGGGTTTGTAATAACGACGTCTGCTTGTGGCACACTTTGAAAAATCCTTTGAGCAATTCTTTGTAATCCTTTAGATTGGATTTTCCTTTTTGTTGCCTCATCACCTTCTATTGCCTTTCTTTCATCTTTTACTTCTTCTTTCGTCATTCTATTAACTTTTAGCCATTGATGTTTTCCCCAGAAATAATCAAAGATTGCGAGTGCAATTAAAACGTATGATATTCTCCAAAAAAGAGTTGCCATTGCATCTCCTGTAAAAGAAAAAACTTCTTTTATCGAGTGGTGCATAAGCATAACCATTGATGGAGCAAATGATTTTAATCCAAAATAACCAATAGGAATTATGAGTGCTAATTTTGCGAGGGATTTTAAAGTATTTACTATACCATTTACAGAAAAAATTTTTTTTATTCCATTTATTGGATTTAAATTTGAAAATTTAATATCAATTTTTTTCTCTTTTACATTCCATTTTGTTTGAATCATAATGGCAAGAGTTACGACGACTGCTACAACCATTAGTTGCAAAAATATTTTTGGGCCTATTAAATAAATTATGCTTAAAGTGCCTTCATAAACTTCTTTATAATCGATTTGTGTTGTATCTTTAATTCTTGCAAATGCGGATTGCATTAAGAAAATAATATCTTCAAAAAGTCCTTTCCAAACTAATCGAAGTGCCAAGAACCCTGCAATTAAAGATAGAACTTGGGCAAGTTCCGTACTAACGTGAACACCGCCATCTTTTCTTAATTGCTCCATCCTCTTTGGGGTAGGGTCTTCTGTTCTTTCTTCTGGTGTTGATCCTTCAGCCATTTTTTAAACTTCTTTCCTATAGTGAAAATTTGACACAAAGGATCTAAAGCAAAGTTTATGCCCAACAAAAATTTTTATTTACCTAAGCTTTTCAATACATTAAAGAAATCAAAAAACAAAAACAGTCAAAATATTGTCAATTTAATGTCGTAAGATTTTTAAAGCCATCGCAAATTACCTAGGTCTAGTTTGTATAGCATTTTCAACGCAGGTGCATTTACCATACAAAAATTTTTAGGTTCGCCCTTTCAGGGCAACGAAGATTTTTAGTTGTATGTAACACTAAAATTGTTAATTTTTTTCAAAATTACATTAAAATAGGTTATTTTAAATTATAAATTCAAATCCACCATTCATTTAAATACCAACCTCATTGTTAAAATTATATAAAAAAAACGCCCTCCTAAGAGAAAATTATTGTTCTAAAAACTTTATATCATATGATGAAAAATTTTTATGGTGATGATTCTTGTCGCAGACTTTCAGCCTGCAACATGAATTTAAAAATTAGGAGGTGCCTACCAAAAATTAT
>CAZHSB010000012.1:7857-38373 GCA_964534945.1 uncultured Bdellovibrionales bacterium
ATGAATTTAAAAATTAGGAGGTGCCTACCAAAAATTATGGAATAATAAGAGTACTTCCCGCTCTAATTCCAGATCTGCCAGAAATTTTATTGACTTTTTTTATCGCATCAACAGAAACACCATATTTTTTAGATATTGACCAAAGAGTATCACCACTACCTACTTTATAAGTTCGCTTTGACGAAGTTACTTTGCTTCTTGAACTTGACGAAGATGGAATTTTTAATTTTTGCCCTATACTTAACAAAGTAGAATTAAGATTATTTACTTTTTTTAAATCATTTACTGAAACTTGATTCTTTATTGAAATACTTAAAAGTGTGTCCCCTTTCTTTACAACATATTCCCCCGATCCAGAACTAACATAACTTACACTCGCACTTCTCCCCACGTTATTTGATGTTGGAATTTTTATTTTTTGCCCAATTTTTACAATGTCACTTCTTAAATTATTATAACTTTTTAACGTAGCAACTGAAACTCCATATTTCCTTGAAATCCCAATTAGCGAATCCCCACTTCTTATAGTATATATAGTTCCACTCGTATTATAAGTTTGCTTAACTGCTGATTTCTTCTTAGAAACCAAAAGCTTCTGCCCCATAAAAATCTTATCATTCTTAAGACCATTTAATTTTTTTAATTCCGAAACATTCATCGAAAAATGCCTTGATATAGAACCAAGCGAATCACCTCTCCTTACAGTATAATAACGATCCCCAATCTCCCATGCTGATTTTGAAGTAGCATATCTAACTGACTTATCTGGAGCATTTAACAATGAAACCTGATTTGCTAAACGTGTTGGAAGTTTTAACTTATAACCTTTCGGAATCAAATAATAACCAGCCAACGTCTTACTCGTCAACGCATAGTTATATATTTGCAATTCTCCTATTTCTATTCCTAATCTTCTAGAAACTTCCGATACTTTTATAGGATAATGCAACGAATATTGAACAAAACTTAATTGTGAATCTGGAGACACATTTGGAAAATATTTTCTTCTATTTTCATAAACTTCTAGTGCCGCTAAAAACTCTGCATAAAAATTATTCGAAGCAAATCCTAAAAGCCTTTTTGTCGGATGCTCCACAATATAACCAATATCTCTTGAGCCATACTCTTTTATTTTTCTCTTTACGCCAGATGCTCCATGATTATAAGATGTTATTGCCCAATCCCAAGAACCTAACTGTGAATAATTAGATTTTAAATATTTTGCAGCACCACGAGTTGATAAAACTGGATCTCGCCTTTCATCAACAGCATTATTCACATTCATTCCCAACGAAACACCCGTTCGACGCATAAATTGCCAAATACCTGTTGCGCCTGCCGCACTAGACGCCTTATAATTAAAAGAAGATTCAACAAAAGGAATTCGTGTAAGTTCCAGTGGTAAATTATATTCTTTAGTAAAAATCTTCTCCATAATTCCAATATATTTTCCCGAACGCTTTATCGACTCTATAAATTCTTCTCTAATACCTGCTTGGGCACGCACAAGTTTGTCTTTATAGATTGCAGAAAAATTCGTTTTGCCACCTGGTAATTTTATAACCTTATCCCAGATGCTTTGTTCAAAAGAATTTTGTGGATATCGTCCTAAACTAAAACCTCTTATGATATTAAGAATTTTTTGTACTTCTTGAGTTTTGACTTGTTCCTTATATCGTTCTAGTTTCACGGCAGACATACTACTGACATAAGGATTAAAATCTAAAACCTTAAAAACAACTTGTGGATACGCTCTATGATGAAGAACATAATGATGCTTTCCATATTTTGTATATATATCAACCCAAAAGTTAACTCTTCCCTTTAGCTTATCTGGCACATAAAAAGCTTGATTCCTCGCAAATACATCAGAAACAAAAACACTACAGCAAAAACAAATTAAAACAAAAATAAATCCACAAGTTTTCTTCATCTTACCTATTTATCCTATTATTTATTAACCCCACTATTTTTTTCTCTAAACGCATTGCACTTTGATAATCAGTGTTATTTTGCATCAAGACAAACACATATTTTTTCCCTCTTTGCGAATATATAAAACCCGCCAATCCCCTAACTCCATTTATAGTTCCTGTCTTTGCTCGTAAAACAGTAGAAGACGGTAAAAACTTTACCTTTTTCAAAGTTCCATTTTTCCCCATGGTCGGTAAGGAATTTTCAAATTCTATAGATATGCTAGGATCTCTTGCAATTTTTACTAATGCCAATCCTAAAGTCTTTGCAGAAACATGGTCATTATGGCTTAGTCCCGAACCATCAAAAATCGCACATTCTGCATTACAACCAAGATCTTTAGCAATTTTATTTAAAATTTTTAGGCCATAATCATAGCTAGCGCCAAAATTATTTTCCCCTAAAGCATACACTAAATGATTCGCTGTAACGTTTACACTATAATGATTCAATCCCACCAAAATTTCTCGAAGTGGCAAACTTTGTTTTTCAAATAGTAAAGTTGCATTTTCTTTTTTTAATCCAGCTATAAATTGAGGTGATGTATCAATATCAAGATATGACAAAAATTTATAAAAAACTTGCGTAAAATAAAGAAGTGGATCTCCTACACTCCTATAAAAAGATTCACACATCCCTTGGCTTCTTATATTTCCAGACACATTATATACACTAGCATTTTCCGAAGATTCATCGATTGCATAATAATTTCTTTTATAATCTGAATTTATCTTTCCATTAAAATTAATTTGATACTCAAAAGGAGAATTCGTAATTATTGCAGGCTTCCCTACCACATTCGGACAAACATTAATTTTTACGGAATTATAATTTAATGCAAGAGCCGACGGCATTGCTTGATAAGCACGCTGACCATCTCTTTTAAGAGCATGGGAAAGATAAAACGAATCATCTAATACTACCTTTCCAATGTCATTTATTCCATTTTCTTTTATTTGATGCGCTAAATCCCAAAGAGCATTGACGTCAAATGATGGATCGCCTCCGCCCTTAATAATCAATCTTTCAACATAATCTTTTTTCCTACCCTCGATATAAACTTTTGTCGAAAAAACATGTTCATTTCCTAAAATCTTCAATGCTCCATAAGAAGTCAAAATTTTAAGAAGACTTGCAGGTTTTAACGGCCTAGTATCCTTGTAGGAAGAAATCAAACGATTTGAATTTAAATCATAAAGGTAAAATCCTACTTTCGACTTTGTAGAATTAAACGCGGACGAGAATTCATCTGCATAAGCAAAATTTACGAAAAATAAACAAACAATGACAATAATAAAAACTCTTCTGATTTTCATATTGGCTCTTAAACAAAATTAATATTTTCAATAAGTTATATTTTATCTAATATAACTTACTTTCTAGGATAAGCATTTTCAGGAATGTTGACAAGATTCTATTTTTACGGTTTTAAAAATAATTTTTTGAAACTTTTTCTCTCTCCTAACATCGTATAAAACAGAGTGTCGGGCAGAATGTTTTTTTCGGTTTTTGACTGGGTTAATTTTAGGTTTGCTTGGGGCATGATGTCATAGGTTTTTTTAAGACTTTTAAATTTTTTTATGGTTTTAAGACATCTTAAATTTTGCCTTAGATGAGTGCACTAAAAGATCGTTTTTGTTTTTTTGTTTTTTTTTGTTTTCATTTATGTTCTTCCTTTTAACGATCTTTTACTGCACTCATCGTCAAGTTTGCTTGACACTCTTTTTTAATTCATAACGCTCAGCATATATCAAAAACACAAGATCCATTAAATTATTTACTTTACATAAATAAAAATTTTACAATGTTTTTAAATTAAATATTATGCTATTTTCCCTAAATGAAGAAAAAAACTTTTTTTATTATTTTAACGTGCGCAATCTTTTTATTAGTATTCCTTTGTATCGGTGCCTTTTGTTCATACAGATATTTTAAATATACATATCCAAGAAACACAAAAAACATTTCCCATGTTGAAATTAGTCTAGAAAAACAAGAATCATTAAAAACTTTTTCAAAAAAATTAAAAATTTTAAACATTATAAATGATGATTTCTACTTTTATTTATGGGTTAAATTATTTTCGGATTATAAAAAATATAAATCTGGAAGATATCTTTTTGACGGAGATATTGGCGTATTTGATATAGATCAAAAAATAATAACAGGAGATATTTACGAGCCTGTTGTACTAAAAATCACAATTCCAGAGGGATTTAATTTTAGACAGATTTGTAAAAGAATTTCCAAAAAAAATGTCGGAACATTTGAATCTTGCCTTTCCTTATTGCACGATGAAGCTTTATTAAAAAAATACAGCATTGCTGGAAACTCAATTGAAGGATATCTATTTCCATCTACTTATACTTTCACAAAAATTCCGACAACAATAGAAATAATAGAAAAAATGATTGATACTTTTTTTAAGAAACTCCCCCGAAATTATCTAGAAGACATTTCAGATATTGGCTTATCTTTAAATGATGCTGTAACTTTTGCCTCTTTAATAGAATTAGAAAGTGCAGATCCTACAGAAAGAAGAAAAATTGCAGGAGTAATCTGGAATAGATTAAATGCACATATGCTCCTTGGAATCGATGCTTCTATAATTTATGGCATAGACAATTACAATGGGAATCTTAGCAAAAGTCATTTAGAGGATAAGGAAAATAAATTTAATACACGAGTTTTTGTGGGACTTCCACCGACTCCTATTGCTTCGCCATCTTTAGATGCGCTATATGCCGTCATTAACCCAGAAAAACATAAATATTACTATTATGTATTAGACTATGAAAACAAAAAAAAGCATCTTTTCTCTAAAAATTTATCAGAACATAACACTCTTGTTAGAAAACTTGTAAAATCTTACAAAGCAAAAAGATAAAAATCAGTGAAAAAGTTTTGAATATAAATACATTAAAATCTCATCTAAGAAAATGAATAGTATAAAGATGAAAAAATTTTTATAGATTGTATGGACAATATTGAATTTATTTTAGGAATATCTTGCGGACTTTGTCTGGCGCTTTTTTTTGGATTTATAACCCAGAAAATGAAGTTATCTCCTATTATCGGATATCTTATTGCAGGATTTATAGTAGGGCCTCACACACCAGGAGTCGTAATACATGATGAGCTTGCAAAGCAATTAGCAGAAATTGGGATAATTCTTTTAATGTTTAGTATTGGGCTTCATTTCCATCCAAAAGATTTATTTGCCGTTAGAAAAATTTCTCTCCCAGGAGCCATAATAGAAATCTCGTTAATGACAACTATTGGAAGTTTCGTAGCAAGGTCTTTTGGATTATCATTTAATGCTTCAATCCTTTTTGGAATATCAATTTCGATAGCAAGTACTGTAATTTTAATGCGTATTTTATCGGATAATAAGACTTTAAACACACCAACAGGACATATTGCAATTGGCTGGCTAATCGTTGAAGATTTTTTCACAATTTTTGCACTAGTTTTAATTCCCGTATTAGTAAATTCTGCAAATACAGATCCATTTCAGATAATTTCATTATTATTGTTAACAGTTTTTAAAATCATATTACTTGTTTTCTGTATTTTATTTATTGGGAAAAAAATCTTACCACCAATTTTAATTTTTATTGCGAGAACTGGAGCAAGAGATCTTTTTACATTAGCAATTCTAACTATCGCACTTGGTACCGCCGTACTTTCCACAAAATTATTTGGAGCCTCCATGGCAATCGGCGCTTTTTTAGCAGGCATGCTCGTTGGACAATCTGACTTTGGCGAACGAGCAACTGCCGAAGCACTACCAATAAAAGATACCTTTTCAGTATTATTCTTTTTATCAATTGGAATGTTATTTAATCCAATTTCAATATTAGAATATTGGAAATTTAGTTTAACAACTTTGCTTTTAGTTCTAATAGGAAAACCTACAATTGCGACACTTATTGTTTTATGCCTAAAACAACCTTTAAAAAAAGCCGTATCAATCGGAATTTCTTTGGCGCAAATTGGAGAATTTTCATTTATATTGGCAACTCTAGGAATAACATTGAATTTATTCGATGGATTTGTGGCAAATGCAATTATCGCTACTGCTATTATTTCCATAACATTAAATCCAATTCTTTATAAAAATATTAATTTCATTTTACGTTGTTTAGCAAAAATTGGAATCAAAGAGAAAAATCATTTTTCAAATGATATTATTCCTTGCGATGATGGAAATACCCATAGAATCATAATTGTAGGTTTTGGTCCCGTAGGACGTTGCCTCACAAAAATACTTAACAAAAATGGATTTAATATTGTCATAATAGAAATGAATATAGATACTGTAAGGAAAATAAAGTCAAAACATGGAAAGAATATCCATGCAATTTATGGTGATGCAACTAATAGGGAAATTTTATTAAAATCTGGAATAGAATATGCGAAAGCATTTATAATATCGACATCACTCGTACCATCAAAAGAATTAACAAAGTGTGTCCAATCTTTAAATCCTCGAATAAGGATATTAGCGCATACACAATATTTAAGTGAAGCAAAAGCTTTAAATTCTCAGTCTCCAAATATCCAACTGGCATTTTCGGGAGAATTCGCAGTAGCATTATATTTGTCAAAATTTTTAATGAAAGAATTAAATTTCAATGATGAGATTATAAAAGAAGAATGCAATAACCTTGAAGAAATTTTATTATAATATTATGGAAAGGTTATTATCTCCCCTATTTTCTGAATTTTGATCTATTTTAATTTTACAGTGAAATTTCTACTTTTCTAATAGTGTTTTCTACTTTTGGATTATTGGTAACATTATCTTCGATATCATCTCGAGCTTTATTTGTTTCGATTATTTCCTTATATGCAGAATAAATTGTTTCAATTAAAGAAATAACCTTTCCTACACGTTTTGGATCTCTATAAAGATTAGCTTCTGTTAGATAAAACATCATAAAATCATACAATCTATCTAAGTCTTTTGCGATTTCTCCACCCTTTTCAAAATCAAGAGTATTCATAAGTTCTGCGATTATAGCTTGGCCTTTACTTAAAAATCTACAAAACTTCACGATATCACCATCTTCAAGTCCACTTTTTGATTGTTTTAAGAATTTGATTGCTCCTTCGTACATCATTAAAAGCAGTCTTCCCCTATCAACTGTGGTTATTTGAATCGTCTTATATTGATCATGCGCATTTTTTGTATACATCTTAAAGTTTTCTCCAATACATAAAAAAACTATTTTCCAAGTTACATAAATAATTGTCGGATTGATTTTAAAACTTCTAAAGTGAAAATTTTATTCTTATAACTTATTAAAAATATTTAATTTTTTATCAAATTCCTTTACTGATCTGCACTACAAACATTTACTAATTTTTATTAAATGCTTGTAGAATTTCGTCAAAGAAAATCATCTATAGACGATAGAATAAAATTTTCATAAAATAGAACTCGTTTTAAAAATTCTAACGTTAAAAAAGATAGCGTTAGGTTTTATTGAGAATTTGAGGTTATTATGATAAAAGTTCAGAATTTGAGTCGTTATTACAACGATTTTCTAGCGGTAGATGATGTATCATTTGAAATAGGAGAAGGAGAAATCGTAGGGCTTCTTGGGCATAATGGTGCGGGAAAAACAACCATAATGAAAATGCTCACTACTCTTTTAGAGCCAAGTAGCGGAGTTATCACTATAGATAATATTGATATTAGTAAAGATCCATTAGCCGTAAAAAAGCTACTTGGATTCTTGCCAGAAAATTGCCCTACATATCAAGAACTCACAGTAATTGAATATTTATCATTTATGGGAGAGCTAAAAGGTCTTAAGGATAAACAACTAGATCAATCATTAAAAGAAGTTATCAAAAAAACTTCTATCGAAAAGCATATTTTGTCACCAATAAATACTCTTTCAAAAGGGTTTAGGCAAAGAGTTGGACTCGCTCAAGCAATACTAGGAAATCCCAAAATCTTAATCCTAGATGAACCTACAAATGGACTTGACCCAGAGCAAATTCATGAAACTAGGAAATTGATAAAAGAGCTTAGCAAAACTACAACAATAATCCTTTCAACGCATATTTTACAAGAGGTTGAAGCTGTATGTAATAGGGTTCTCATTATGTCAAATGGAAAACTTGTAAAAGACGAATCATTAAGTAGTTTAAAGAAAGTCGATTCAATCATTTTAAGGACTCGTTATGATGAAAAATTCTTTAAAGAATTAGCAAAAACCATTGCTATTAAAAAAGAAATTTTAGTACTTGATGAAAATGATAACTTTTTCAAGTGTCAAGTGTTCACGCCCAATACTACAGATTCTGATTTAGGAAAAATTGTTAATCTTTTAGAATCAATGCATCTTCCAATTTTTGAAATTTATTTAAAAGAAAACTCATTGGACACAATTTTTAAAGAGGTTATGAAATAATATGAATAGAAATTTTTTACATATTTATAATAAAGAATTAAGGTCTTTTTTTTCTTCATCAATCGCATATATTTTTATCTTCTGCTTCTTAGCTGTTAGCTTATTTTCTTTTTTCTGGGTAGAAGGATTTTTTGCAAGAAATATAGCAGATATAAAGCCACTCTTTGAATGGCTACCAATTTTATTGATATTTCTTGTTTCTGCACTAACTATGAAAATGTGGAGTGAGGAAAAGAGGACGGGAACAATTGAAGTGTTATTCAGTAGCCCTCAAAAAAGATTAACTTATGTCCTTGGCAAATTTTCTGCTTCTCTTACACTCGTGATAATTTGCCTTTTAATGACGGTTGGAATTCCCATCACTGTTCATTATATGGGAGCACTCGATACAGGGCCTGTTATTGGAGCATATTTGGCATGTATTTTTCTTTCTGCCTTTTATATTTCTGTCGGACTTTACATTAGTGCAAAAACTGACAATCAAATTGTTAGCTTAATCATGTCTATTTTTATTTTATCTATATTTTATTTAATTGGATCTAATTTTTTTACTGCTTTTTTTGGTAATAATATTGCAGATATTTTTAGGCTTATTGGAAGCGGTTCAAGATTTGAAGCGATAACACGAGGAGTCCTTGATGTTCGAGATATTTATTATTACTTATCTTTATGTATAATTTTTCTTTCTCTTAATCTCTACACACTAAAAAACTTAGCTTGGGACAAGAATAAAAGCCACATTAAAACAAACAAGATGTTTTTTTTAATTATTGCAAATGTTTTTGTGTTAAATTTTTGTTTAAATTTTGTGAACTCTTTAAGAGTCGACTTAACGAAAGATCACAGATATTCTATTTCTCCTGCAACGAAGAATATTGTACAAAATCTTGAAGAACCACTTTTGATTCGTGGCTATTTTAGCAAAAGAACTCACCCGCTATTATCACCACTAATTCCTCAATTAAAGGATTTAATAAAAGAATATAAAGTGGCAGGTAATGGAAAAATTGACATTGAATTTATTGATCCAAAAGATTCTCCAGATGCCGAAAAGTTAGCAAGCGCAAAATATGGGATAAGGCCGATTCCGTTTCAAGTAGGTGATAAATACGAAGCTTCTTTAGTAAACTCATATTTTGACATACTCATTGAATATGGAGATAAGTATGAAGTGTTAAATTTTAAAGATTTAATTGAGATTAAGGTACTTGATGAAACTCATATAGATGTTCTACTAAAAAATCCAGAATACGACATTACACGTTCTATAAAGAAAGTACTTTATGAATTTAAAGATATTAGCTCATTATTATCCGAATTAAATGGAACTATAAATTTCAAAGCTTATGTCTCTCATGATGCACTTTTACCTAAAGCCTTAGCAGTATTAAGAGGTGATTTAAATGACATTCTCAATGATCTAAAAAAGCAAACAGATGGTAAGTTTGATTTTGAATTCATCACTCCTGATAAAAAAATTGCGAAAGAAATTTATGAAAAATATGGTTTTCAACCAATGGTTGGAAGTCTTTTAAGTAATCAAGCGTTTTACTTTTATATGGTTTTAAATAACGGAAAAGAGGAATATGCCGTCACGCTTCCTACAGATTTTCAAAAAGAAAGCTTAAGAAAAAGCATTGAAAATACATTAAAAAGATTTTCAAAAGGTTTTATAAAAACTATTGGCATAAGCTCTCCAAGGCCAGAGATGAATATGCAGGCATTAAACAGAACTGGAAAAAGCTTTCAGCTTCTCATTCAAAAATTACAAGAAACATATAAGACAAAGATCCTTGATTTATCCTCAGGAATAATTCCAGAAGATATTGATATACTTGTCGTGAATTCTCCAAAAGATTTTGATAAAAAATCTGTTTATGCAATTGATCAATTCTTAATGCGTGGTGGAAGTATTATTTTTAACGCAGGTTCTCATTTTATAACTAGAAGTTATGATAGCGTAAAGGCAGCAAAAGATCCTACAGGTCTTGAAGATTGGTTTAAGAATAATGGTGTTGCTTTTGGAAAAGATTTAATACTTGATGAAAATAATGAAAACTACCCTATTCCTACAAAAAGAGATCTTGGTGGTTTAGTTGTTCAAGAGTTAAAAATGATCCAGTACCCGATGTTTGTTGATGTAAGAAGCAATTCAATGAATCTTGATGCTGGAATTCCTTCTGGAATTACTCAAGTTACATTAAATTGGCCAAATGAAATATTGATCGATAAAGAAAAAAATAAAGAACGTACTGTCACTCCACTACTAAATAGCTCTAAGAATTCTTGGGCATTAGATACGGAAAGCATTGAGCCAAATTTTCTTCTTTTTCCAAAATGGGGATTTAGGCAAACAGATAAAACAGGACCATTTACTTTAGCATATGTTATCGAAGGTAATTTTAATTCTTTTTTCACGGAAAAAGATAATCCTTTTTCTAAAGAGTCAAAGGAAAAAGAAGCAAAGGAATTAGAGGAATCAGAAGGGAAAACGGATAAAGAAAATAAAGATGATAAAGCACCATTAGATGGAAGTGTCGTTTCTTTTGTCTCGCACTCACCGTCTTCTTCAAAGATTATTATCTTTGCATCAAATGAGTTCGTTGAAGATAGTACATTAAGAGTTTCAGCAAGTACAGGCGGAAGTCGTTTTATGAATTCATTACAACTTGTTGAAAATGCCATCGACTGGTCTTTAGAAGACAAAACATTACTTAGCATTAGAGGAAAAACAAATTTTTCAGAGACATTACGAACGATGTCAAAAGAACAAAAAGAATTTTATGAAATCTTAAATTATTCTATTGCGTTTATTCTTTTAATCTTTAGCTATGTTATATATAAAATCAGGAAAACATTTAAGTTAAATCATTACAAGAAACTTTTTAGTTAAAAATTTTACAGTGAGGAAAAAATGAATTTTGAAAAAATTTTAAAAATTGCTTTATTTTTACAAATCGTTTTGCTTATTTTCTTAACATACCCTTCAGGTAAGAAAGTTACAGAAAACCTATTTTTATCTACATTAGACAAAAGTAATATTGAGAAAATAATAATTACCGAAAAAGATAAAAATATCACTTTAGTTAAGAAAAATGATCTTTGGACAATACAAGATAAATTTAATTTTCCAGCTAGTCCAGAGAAAGTAGCCAAGGTTTTAGATACTATTTTTGTTCCACAAAATTTGAGGCTCACAGGCAAAACAAAGAATGCCTTAAAAAAGTTTAAGCTTACTGCTGAAAATAACACTGGGACATTAAAGCTTTTTGGAAAAGACGGGAAAGATAAGGAAAACACAGACACTTTAATTCTAGGAGATATGCCAGAATTTAAGAAAATTTACATAAGAAATGAGAAGAATACAAATAGCCTTGCAATTGATCTGTCAAAATTTGATCTTAGCATAGAACCTAATAATTGGTATCTAAAAAATTTCTTGGGAATTAGTAAAGATCTAGTAAAAAAGTTTAATTTTTCTACTTTTTCAATAGCTAAAAAGAAAAATGATTTTGTTATTGAAAATGTTGGATCTATGAAAGACATAAAAAAAGATCAATTTAATTTCCTTTTAAATAGATTATTTAATATTTCTTTTTTAGACATTGTTAGTGAAAATAAATTTAATGATAAAAAACCTGATTTTACCATTACAGTTGAAAAAGGTGATGGAACAATTATGGTATTAAATTTTATAAAGGCAAAAGATCTTTTTATTATGAAAACATCAACAATGCCATGGGATTTTTCAATTTCAAAGAATTTATTTAATGCCTTAAGTGAATATAAGCTTTCATCTTTCTTTTAATAAAAATATCATTAGGCATACAAATTATTTTCACATCACAAGCTAAAAGTGTTTTGTAATGGAAAATTTTATAAGCTCAAGATGGTGTTAAGAAATATTGCCAAAATAAATGCTAGGATTGGAGAAAGAATCCATGCTAAGCATATGGAAGAAAGTTTTTTATAATTAATCTCTGTTCCTCCTCGTATGATTCCAACACCGAGCACTGCGCTAATTATACTATGATTACTACTTACGGGGACTCCAATTATGGCAAACACATGCATTGCTAACGCGGAACTAAATATAACCACAAGAGCACCAAAGCCATCTATTTTTAGAATTCCCTCTCCAACAACAAGCATGATCTTCTTACTGTAAGTAATAACTCCAAAAGCAATTCCCAAACCTGCCAAAAGTGATAAATCACTATTTGAAAAAGACATATTTAAAAATTCTTGCGGGATAACCCCTACAACATTTGCCACATTATTTGCTCCCAATGCATAAGAAGCATAGCAACCAACAAGTATCAATAAATATTTTATAATAATATCATTTACTAAAATTCCAATCTTAAGACGTTTAAAACAACAAAAAAGAACATAATATACGATCCAAGAAATAAGGATTGATAAGAATGGAACAGTTAACCAACATAAAATAATTTTTACTAATGGTTTCAGATTAAAGGAATGATTTACTACAGATATACCAACAATTGCGCCTACAACAACCTGAGAAGTACTTACAGAAAGCTTTAATGAATTCGCAAGAAAAATACAAAATGCGCTAGAGAAAACAATACTAAAAGCAATCGTCATACTTTGAGGACAAAGTGACTGATAAGTTTCAATTCCAGAACTACCTTGAAAGAAAGCACCAACTATTAAAAAAATAGAGCACAAAATTACAGCTAATCTATAACTAATTATTTTAGATGAAACTGATACTCCAAAACAATTAGATGCATCATTTGCGCCCAAACTCCAAGATAAAAACAACACTCCCACTATTACAAATATAATTTGTAAATCCATAAACTAAAAACCTCTTTTTGCCACGATAATTCTAATCAGATCTGAAACATCTTCTGCCTTATCGCAGATTTCAGAAAGTATTCTTATCCATTCTGTTAAAATCAATTTTTTATATGGATCAATTTCACTTTTAAAAATTTCTTCCGTTAAAAAAATTTCTACATCATCAGCATCACTCTCAATTTGCGCGATTTTCCCTACAAGAGGCAATGCCATTCTATAATTTGAGAAAACCTTTTCTTCCGCTTCAGATAAAACAGACACTATATTTACTGCATAATTTACAATCGATAATATGGAACTCACACAAAAATCTGGCAATACAATTTTGTGCGTTTTTAACATTAAAACTACTATCTCTGCTTGATTTGCTATTTTGTCCGTGGCTTCTAAAAGTCCAAAAATATCTCCCCTAGATTCTGGAAAAAGAGCCTTCCCATACAAAAGAACTTCAATTTCCGCTCTTAGCGTATCTGCTTTTGATTCAGATATTCTTACCATAGAAATTGCGTTATCTAATCCGATATCCTTTGAATCTATTGCAATTAAAATCGCTTTTTTTAACGCCGTAACCGAATTTACAACTTCAAATCTAAAATCTGCAAAAGTTGACTCAATTTGCTTTTTCTTCTTATAATCAAACATAACAATAATCCCTTATTAATTAAGCTTTCCCTACTCCATAACCAATGTAAATACAGCATGTTATTCTTTTTGACTTTTTATAAAAACTAGTGATATTATCATAGACTAGGATTGTGAAAATGAATACTGCAAAAGATATAAAAAATAATGCTGACATATTAAATAATATTAGTTCTAGAGACAGAATTTTAGCTGCAGCTTTAAAATTATTTGTGGAACAAGGTTATTTCAATACAAACATTCCAGACTTAAGTAGAGAAAGTCGTTGTAGCGTTGGATCAATTTATCATAATTTTACAAATAAAGAAGAAATTGCCGCTGCTTTGTATGATCTTTGTGTTGCCATATTTCGAAAAGAACTTGAGAAATCTGTTTCTAATATCGATAACGTGGAAGAAGTTATTAAGCGCTTAGTTAAATCTTTTTTACAATTCTCAGAAGTTAATGTTCAAACATCAAAGTATATTTGGCTTTGTCGTCATAGTGAATTCTTACATGGAATTGTTAGGCGTCCAACGACATTAGGCTTTGATGAGCTTGGAAGAATATTAACAAAAACTTTAAAGCAAGGAATAAAAGACAATAAAATAAGATTGCTAAATGCAAAAATTTTATGGAGCATTATATTTGGTATTCCTTTAGCCTATGTCAGAGATTGGTTTGACGGATACAATAAAATTGCGCCTTCAAAAGTTGCAGATCAAATGGCAGATGCTTGTTGGCGTGCATTAAAAGCTTAAAAATTTTAAAATATTTGGTTTATTCATGGATAATATTTATAGTCTGTCTCTTTTTTTTATTTCTTTTAGTATTCTTTTAGTTTTTTTCATCATATCAAACTGGACATTAAGCCAAACAAAAAACATCAAATTAAAACACTTAGAAGAAGGGCTAACTAATTCCCCTATTTTTCGTTTTATAAAACATTTAGCCAAGTCCAGAGAACAACATATTTATGCCACGTATTTTTATATTATTTTAATAAGCTTTTTGCTAGGATCTTGCCTTTCAAAAATTATTATACATTTTGATTTTCTTACAAAATACTTTCAAGATGAATCTATTTTAGTATTTATCGTCATATCTTTGTTATACTTAGGATTGCTAATTTTTACTATAGATCTTTTAAAGGGAATTTTTTCTTTTAATGCAGAAAAAACATTAGTTGCGCTATCCCCTCTTATCTATTTATTTTGCAAAATAAATTCTTTTTTCCCAAGAATTATCATAAAAATCAATAATAAAATTTTAAATCATTTAGGACGTGGGACAAAACGCGCAATAGGAAATCTCTTCTCGACAAAAGAGTTGGGAGAAATATTTGAAGAAAGCAATAAAAATGGACTAATTGAAGATGAAGAAAAAGAGCTTTTAAAGGGTGTTATTAATTTTTCTGACACTAATGTAAGAGAAATTATGACACCTCGTCATGAAATCGCATACGTTCAATATGATGATGATATATTTGAAGTAGCAAAGATTTTTGCGAAAGAAGGTTTTAGTAGATTACTTGTTTGTGACAAAGAACTTGATAATGTAAAAGGAATTGTTTTAGCAAAAGATGTGCTTGCTTATATTACTAAACATAATACTGATGAATCAAAAAACAAAAATTTAAAAGATATATTAAGACATGCATATCTTGTAAGAGAAAATAAACAGGTAGATGAGCTTCTACAGGAGTTTAGGCAAAAAGGCATACATTTAGCTGTAGTATTAGATGAACATGGCGGAGTTGAAGGATTAGTAACAATTGAGGATTTAATTGAAGAAATTGTCGGTGACATCATAGATGAACATGATTTATTAGACAAAACTAAAGATGATGAATTAGTAAAAAAGAATGCCGAAACCATCACTGTTTCTGGATTATTATCAGTTCATGATTTCAACGAAGACTATGCGCCTCCTATTATTCCAGATGGAGAATACGAAACTATCGCAGGGTTTATGATTAAATTTTTGTCCAAAGTACCTCAAAAAGGCGATAACTTTGATTATGATGAATATCATTTTGTGATCATAAATATTGTTGAAAATAGGATTGATAAGATAAGTATTTCTCCAGTAAAGCCAAAAGAGTCAAGTTTAACGTAACCTATATAGATAATTACTTTTTTTAAAATAGTTATGTTTCTTAACATATATAAAAGTGAATCTTTTTAATTAAAACTTCATCTATATCCTTGTAAAAGATATTTTTTATTTTTTGTAAGGATAAAACATGCCAAGAAAAAAATTAAGTGAACAGATTGAGAAAATTTCTAAACCATCAAAGAAGTTACTTGAGTCATCATCAAAAATAGTAGGTAAGAAAAATTATAAAAAAAATTATAAGATTGATTTAAGAGTCTTACCACCTTCTAGCTTAGGACCATTCGCAATTTCTGGATTTTCCATAGCTCCTGCGATTATAAAACTTTGCAAAGTAAAACGATTAGACATGATTGGCATTATTGATAGATTTCAAGGAGAATTTGTAGATAAATTACGAAAGTTTTCTAACGATTATCCGTTAACAATTGTCACGGGATTAGATCTTCAAGTAAAAGTAGATAAATATGAAGATATAATTATTACTTGCTTCTTCGAAGAAGAAATGGATTCTGCTAAGATAAAGGAATTTTTAGGATTGTTAAATGTTGCCGAGTCTTGTTATGGTATGGAATCGTATCCTGTAAAACTTCCTTTAGATTTAATTTTAGAACATGTCGAAGCTTTTAATGGCTTTGCAATTCCAAGTAGAATTGATAAAACTCCAAATAGAAAATGCGCTATTCCTATTTTAGTTGAAAGGTATGGATTTAGGTCATTTGAAATTGCATATCAAGATGATACAAAATTCTTTTTCAAAAAATTATGGCCGAAAGAAAAATTTAACTTATTTAGTTTTTCAAATGCAAATGCATTAGCTCAAGTTGGAAATAGAATTGAAAAAGTAAAACTTCAATCACCAGATTTTTCGGGATTAAAAGAGTTTATGCTTAGAGCCCCAATTGAAAATTCTTTATTAATTTAAGTGCTGATTTTGCAAAGAAAAATAAGAAATGCCGGGGGCGGGAATCGAACCCGCACGGGAAAAAATCCCACAGGATTTTAAGTCCTGTGTGTCTACCAATTCCACCACCTCGGCGAACGTTTTAAATTATACTAAAAACGCCTAACAAATCAAGACGCCTATTCTTTTTTTTTGTTAAAAAATATTAAAAATTTTTAATATTATTCTTATTACCTATTTTTTCTCATTATCTTGAATGACAACTTTTAAAGATAAATCTTTTAGTTGCGCTTCTGTTGGAATCGATGGCGCATGCATCATCAAATCCTCAGCAGTTTGAGATAACGGAAACATTATAACATCTCTTACTGTTTCTTTTTCTGCCAATAACATAATTATTCTATCTATGCCTAAAGCCATTCCACCATGCGGAGGAGGGCCATACTTAAAAGCCTTTGCTAATGATGCGAATCTATCTAAAACAGTATCTTTAGAATAACCAACTATTTCAAAAGCCTTAACCAACCCCTCTTGAGTATAATTTCTTATTGCGCCACTTGCCAATTCATTTCCATTTAAAACCAAGTCAAATTGATAAGCTTTAATACTTAATTTATCTTTTTTATCAAAATCTTTTATTCCCCCGTGTGGCATAGAAAATGGGTTATGACAAAATTCTATTGCGCCTGTTTCTTCGTTTTCTTCAAACATTGGGAAATCAACTATCCAACAAAATCTAAAAGCATTTTCTTCGACTTGATTAAAATCACTTCCGAGTTTTAATCTTAATTTTCCCATATTTAATAATGTTTTCCTCTTTTGTCCCATTGCAATAAAAATAACCGAATTTTTATCTTCATTTATTTCACATATTTTTTTTATATTTTCTATCTCATCATTTGAAACTACTTTAGCAAGACTTCCTTTATGTCCATCTCTATTAAAGCTAAGATATGATAACATCTCTCCTTTTGATATCTTCTTAAAATATTCTATTGTCGTATCAAAAAATTTTCTTGATGGTAATTCTTCAGTTTCAAATTTTACTGCTATAATTTCTTTTCCATTTTCGATTCCATCTTTAAAAACTTTAAATTCCGCATTTATAAAAACATTCGTAATGTTTTTTAATTTATTTTTTATTCTTAAATCTGGCTTATCAGAACCATAATCATTCATTGCGTCTTGAAAATCTATTCTGGGGAAATTAGGCTTAGTAACGTTCCATGTTGAGAATGTCGAAAAGATATCATACGCAACTGTTTCACCGACTTTAAAAATATCTTCCTGTTCTACAAATGCCATTTCTAAATCGAGTTGATAAAATTCCCCAGGAGATCTATCAGCTCTCGGATCTTCATCTCTAAAACAAGGCGCTACTTGAAAGTAATTATCAAATCCAGAAACTGTTATTAATTCTTTAAAAATTTGTGGTGCCTGTGGAAGCGCATAAAACTTACCAGCATGTAATCTTGATGGCACAAGAAAATCTCTTGCCCCCTCTGGAGAACTACTCGTTAATATTGGAGTTTGAAATTCCATAAATCCCAAATTCCACATTACGTCCCGCATTCTTTTTGTAACGAGTGAACGCATTTTTATAATTTTTCTTACGCTTTCTCGTCTTAATTCTAAAAAACGGTATTCAAGTTTTAAATTTTCGGGAGGATTATCTTCCTTTGAAACGGTGAAAGGCAAAATATCAGCCTGTGCTAAAATTTCAAAACTTTCAACATCGATTTCTATCTCTCCTGTTGCTCTCTCCTTATTAATTAAATCACCTCTTGAAATAACTTTTCCACAAGCAGATATTGTGGATTCAACTCTGACGTTTTCAATTTCTGCTATTAACTCATTTTTAAAAACTAATTGCGTAATACCATAATCATCTCTTAGATCGACAAAAACTAAATTTCCTAAATTCCTTAAACTATCTATCCAACCTGATAATTTTACAGTCTCTCCAATATTTTCTTTTCGAAGCATACCACATGTCTGTGTCCTAAATTTATTTTTTGTAAATGTCATTTTTTGGGAACTCCTTTTTAATTTTTTTGTTATTTTTTTTGTTTTTATTTAATATTTACCAGCTTAAGCACTTCGTCTTTTATTTTAGGTGCCCCATCTAAGTTTATTCCTTTAAACTCGGTAGTCACAACCTCTTTATATTCATTTTTTTTTAATAATTTTTCTAAAAGTTTTTTTACTTTATCTTCAAAATTTTCTTCCATTTCTTCGACAACAAATGCCTTGCCTGCATCTGCTAAAAAATCTGCGTTTGCTCTTTGGTGTTTTCCCGCGCCGGGAAGTGGAATTAAAATAGCGGGTTTGTTAACGGCTAATATTTCCATTATACTTGAAGCCCCTGCTCTACTGATTATGATATCAGAAAATGAGTATGCTTTTGGCATATCATCTATGAAGCTTACAATTTTTGCATCATAATTATTTTTATTACACTCTTCTTGAACATCTTTTATAGATTCTTCCCTACATTGGTGCCATAGTTTTACATTATGTTCTTTAAAAAAAGGAATTAATTTTTTAACAAGCATATCAAGTCGTCTAGCGCCTTGAGAACCTCCTAGTATTAAAATATTTCTAGGAATTTCTGATATCTTTTCCCTTACTTCCAAAAGGCCTTTTTTAAGTGTATGCCCTGTATAAACTGTTTTTTTTAATTTTGTTAATTTACTATTTGGAAAAGCAACAGCAACTTTAGTTGCCATAAAAGATGAAACTCTATTTGATATTCCTGGCGACAAATCGAGTTCGTAAATTAAGCTTGGAATTCCTTTTAATCTTGCGGTTAATATTGGCAAAAAAGAAACGTATCCTCCGACACCTATAACAACGTTAGGCTTAAATTCATTAAAAGTTTTTATTGTTTCTATAAAAGCTTGGGGAAGAACTTTTAATAAATTTATAAGTCCTTTTATTCCCAAATTTCTGATTCCGACCATTTTTATAGCTTTTCTTTTAAAACCTGCGCCGTCTATTAATTTTTCTTCTAGTGGGCGTCCAGCACCAATGAATAATATATCTACATCATGATTTTTTTGTAATTCTTCTGCAATTAATCTTGCGGGAAAAAGGTGTCCCCCCGTTCCGCTTGCGGCGATAATAGCTTTTATTTTTTTATTTTCAGACATGTTAAAATTTTTAACCTTTAAAAGCGCTAAGCCCACAGCGGAACTTGAATCCACGACCTCTTCCTTACCAAGGAAGTGCTCTACCAGCTGAGCTATGTGGGCAAATTAAAACACTTTTTATAATAAATATAAGAAGGTAAAAAGTAAATTGATTTTATTGGATAAATTACAGAAATATTACTTATTGTTATCAGTTTAATAAATTTCGGGACACCTATGAACATCGAACACACAAAATTTCTGTCGCAGACTTTCAGTCTGCGGGCGGGGGGGCGGTTTTTGTTACCCAGGGTTTGCGCTCATTTCATTCGCGCTTAACCCTGGGCTGGGTTGTGTAGCGTTTTCAACGCAGGCGTATTTAGCACGCATAAATTTTTAGGATCGCCCTTTCAGGGCAACAAAAATTTTGGGGGGAAATAAAAAAATAGATTTGAGAATAAATTTGAGGACACGTAAATTTTAAAAAGTGCGTGTCCTATTTTTTGATGTTGGGATATTTTGGATGGGAAATTGGAGAAAACGGCTAGGTGATTGACAACGGTGTAAAGTGTATAGCTAGTCGATCCCCTAGCCATTTTATACGATTTATCGCCAAAATACCCACCTAAAAAAGCCTGCGACGGGAATTGAACCCATAACCCCTTCATTACGAATGAAGTGCTCTACCAATTGAGCTACGTAGGCATTTCTAACAATTTAATTATACTAAAGGCAACGGCAAAAAATGTAAAGACTTTAAAAGATTTTTTGAACTTTGAAAAAAGATAAAAAAAAAGTGCAAATTTAAAAAATTAAAAATGCACTTTTTATTAAAATTTTTATATAAAAATTAACGTTTAGAAAATTGTGGGCGTTTTCTAGCTTTATGTTTACCGTATTTTTTACGTTCAACTTCTCTATCATCTCTTGTTAAGAATCCTGCCTTTTTAACATCGCCTCTTAATGATTCTTCCATTTGAATAAGAGCTCTAGAAATACCGTGTCTTACAGCGCCTGCTTGACCAGATTTTCCACCACCATTTACGTTAACTAGGATATCATATTTTTCTAATGAGTTAGTTAACTCTAATGGTTGTTTTAAGATCATTTGTAAAGTTTCTCTTGGAAAATACTCAACTAATGATTTTTTATTTATTGAAATATTTCCACTTCCGTTTCTTAAGAAAACTCTAGCTACTGCTGTTTTTCTTTTTCCTACTGCATGAATTCCTTCGCCTTTTATCATCTTTTGTTTTCCTTATCTTTATAAATAAAATTATTCTTCTACAGACGCACTCTTAACTTGATACACCATTGGTTTTTGTGCCATGTGTGGGTGATTTGCATCTTTATAAACTTTTAATTTAGACATAAGTTGATGTCCTAAAGCACCTCTTGTTATCATTCCCTTTACTGCACGAGTAATAACTTCTTCTGGTTTTTCTGATAATAATTTTCCAGCACTAGTAGTTTTTAAACCACCAACATAACCAGAGTAATCATAATATTTTTTAGTTTGAAGTTTATTACCTGTAAATTTTGCTTTGCTAGCATTGATTACAATTACAAAATCTCCACAATCTACATGAGGTGTAAAGGTTGGTTTGTTTTTTCCTCTAATCAATGATGCTACCTCAGAAGCAAGTCTTCCTACAGGAATATTTGTTGCATCGACTAAATACCATTGCCTATTTTTTAAGGCCTCTTCTTTACTTAAAGATACTGTTGTTTTCATTCAAATAATCTCAAAAAAAATACATGAATAAATAAAAAATTTTAATCTTTTATCTACTTTTAAAAATCTTTACTATTTCGTAAATAATAAATAACTTACTAATGCCGTTAATCTAATTTATTGTTAAGGCTTGTTATTTTTAGACTCGTCTTTTAGACATGCCATTTGAATACGACATGTTACTATAGACTAAAAAAGTATAATACTCAAGCTATAGACATTTTTTTTCTAAAAAACGTCTAATAAAAGAATGGCTATGGGTGGGCTCGAACCACCGACCTCAGAATTATGAGTTCTGCGCTCTAACCAGCTGAGCTACATAGCCACTTTTCAAAAATAACTTTGTTATTCTCACAGTATTTTTATTAAAAATCAAGTGATTGGACAAAAAAAGTTCTATCTTGTCTAAAATAATATATCAACCTAGAATAAGGCAAAGTTTAAGATTAAATTTATATATTTTAAAAACAAAGAAGCATGTGGTTCTCTAGATGGCAGTAACGATATTTTTTCACAAACAAGATGGACAATTCGAAGTTTCAAACAAGCTTTCAAGCCTGCAAGAAAAAACAGCAGATTATTATTGGGTAAATGTAAAAATCGAAGATACTGCCGAGCTTGCGGAAATAGCAAAGTTTTTTAAGTTACATGAGTTATCAGTCGAAGACTGTATGACTCCCCTTCATTTTCCGAAGATGGAAGATCATGGCGCTTATCTATTTGCTATTTGCAGGGGATTAAAGTCAAATTTAGATATTTGGGAAGATTTAGTAAAATATGAAGATATTAGTCGTGAGGCAGAAGAAGAAAATTTAACACATAAAGTTGCGCTTTATTATTCTAAAAAATTTCTTATTAGCGTTGAAACGATAACCGTCCCTTGGATAGAAGCATTAATAAGGCAAATAAAAGGGAATGATTCATTAAATACTCATTTTTCTCCACCGCTTTTTTTATTCCATAGGATAATTGATATTTTGATAGATAGATTTTTACGCGGTCTTTCAGAATTTGATGACACAATAGATACGCTTGAAGATCTAGCCATTGAAGAAACTGAAGATTTCCAAATCTCTTACATCTTACAGATAAAGAGAAAACTTACTTATTTAAGGCAAATAAGTAAGGATCAAGAACTTGTCATACAAAAGATAGAAAATACAGATGATGTCATTGAAGACAAAGCAATGAAAAAATATTTTAGAGATATTAAAGATCATGCCACTGATATTTCAAAAACCATTGATAAACAAATTTCTGATGTATTGTCAATTCGTGATGCATATTTAGCACTTGTAAACGTGCGACTTGGAGACATCATGCGTATTTTAGCAGTAATTACTACAATAGCCGTGCCTATGAATGTTATTGTGGGGCTTTACGGAATGAATTTTGATGCAATTCCCCTACTTCATAATAGATTAGGTTTTTGGATAATATCCACAATAATGATTACGCTTTGTATAGTTATGCTTATGTTTTTTAAAAAGAAAAAATGGATTTAAATTTTAAAGGAAACTTTAAATGTCAAAAGATGAAAAATTAAATGGCTTAAAGATTGCAATGGATATTTTAGATCAATATCCAGAAGAAAAGAGAGAAAAACTTTTAACAAATATTTCAAAAAAATCACCTCAAGTAGCTAAGAGAATAAAAGAAGAATATTTTTCTTTTGATGATATAAAAGATCTTGATTCAAAGAGTATGCAAATCATCATTACAAAAGCAAATCATTTAGATTTAGTAGTTGCCCTTAGCGATGCAAAATTAGAAATAAAAAATTATTTTTTTGCCAATATGTCAGAAAGAAAATTAGAAATGATAAAAGAAGATTTATCGACTTTAGGAGAATCGTCATCAGCAAAAATTTTTACAGCACAAAAAAATATTTTAGATTTAATTGATAATTTAAGAAAATCTGGATTAGTAAAAATAAAGAACTCAGCACTCGGAATTACAGTGTAAGAACATATTTTAAAACATACTGTTTTATTTTGCTAAATATTTTTATTTCTTTTAAGTATCCTTTTTACAAAGATTTTTTTAATAAAAATCTTACTATTCTGAAAAATATCTTAATAAATAAAAATTTTTATTTCATTTATAAAAAAACAAGGTCTTGACTAGCAGTGTCTTGCATCTTATAATCAGTGTTACTTTCTGTATTGGTAATACCTACCAGAACACAGCCTGAAAAATTTTATCATTTACAAAAATCTTTACAGGTGTTTCGATCGTTTAAACTTAAAATATTTAGGTACTCGGTATTTTTTCATAGATAATTTTGACGAAAAAATTTATTTACAAAAACATTATTTAAACATATGGCTTAAACTATTTTGGGTTTTTACGCTCTCTTTTACTATTTAAACAAAACAAATTAAAGGAAACATACAAAAATGAATTTGAACGAATTAAAAAAATTAAAAGCAGACGATTTAATGAAACTCGTTGAGGAGTTCGGGATCGAGGGCGCAAATAATATGAGACGCCAAGATTTAATTTTTAGTATTTTAACAGCAAAAGCAGAGTCAAATGGAAACATTTATGGATCAGGAGTTTTAGAATGTTTACCTGATGGATTTGGCTTTTTAAGAGCCCCAGATTATAATTACCTCCCAGGATCAGATGATATATATGTATCCCCTGCTCAAATTAGACGATTTGGATTAAAAACTGGAGATACGATTGAGGGGCAAATAAGACCTCCTAGAGAAAAAGAGGGAGAAAGATATTTTGCATTGTTAAAAGTAAATTCTGTAAACGATGATAAAGTAGAAGTTTTAAAGAAAAAGACTTTATTTGATAACCTAACTCCAATTTATCCTCAAGAAAAAATTCAGCTTGAAAGTCAAAAAGGCGGATTTTCCCCAAGAATTATAGATCTTTTCTCTCCTATTGGAAAAGGACAACGTGCATTAATCGTTGCACCTCCAAAAACTGGTAAAACTATTCTTCTTCAAAATATAGCAAACGCTATTACTGAGAATCACCCAGAAATCGTTTTAATAGTTTTATTAATTGATGAAAGGCCAGAAGAAGTTACTGACATGGAGCGATCTGTAAAAGGCGAAGTCATAAGCTCAACATTTGATGAGCCCGCTCAACGTCACGTACAAGTTGCAGAGATGGTAATTGAAAAAGCAAAGAGACTTGTAGAACATAAAAAAGATGTTGTTATTCTTTTAGATTCCATTACAAGATTGGCACGTGCTTATAACTCAGTTGTTCCACCAAGTGGAAAAGTATTGTCAGGTGGTGTTGACTCGAATGCTCTTCAAAAACCAAAAAGATTCTTTGGTGCTGCAAGAAATATCGAAGAAGGCGGAAGCTTAACAATTATAGGTACAGCATTAATCGATACAGGTTCAAGAATGGACGAAGTAATTTTCGAAGAATTTAAAGGTACTGGTAATATGGAGCTTGCCCTTGATAGGAAACTTGTTGAAAAACGTGTTTGGCCTGCTATTGATATTAATAAATCAGGAACAAGAAAAGAAGAATTATTATTAGACGAAGAAACTCTTCAAAAAATGTGGATCTTAAGGAAAGTCATCAATCCTTTAAGTGTTGTAGAGGCTATGGAGTGGATTGAGGATAAGATGAAAGGCACGAAGAATAATAAAGAATTCCTAGACATGATGAAAGGCTAATTTAGGTTGCATTTTCCACAATAATTGAAGAAAACGCAAGGAGTTCGCCTTGTTTTGCATTACGAGCTTACCTTTTGTTTTCTTCAATTTCTCATCAAAAATCATTGCCTAAAACTAGATAAAGGAAAGGCAATACTAAATACTAAATACTAAATGAACGAAGAACAAAGATTATTTAAAAAACAAGCATTGGAAGTGAATTTATAATCTTTACCGACTCAATGCTGACTGTAATTATGCTTAAAAGCAAATCTAAAACATATCTTGGATTGTTATGCTCTAATGCCCAATCATTTGGATCGTTATTTATTTGGCTTGCCTTATCAACACTAACTTGATAACGCTCTATAATCCACTCAATTGCACTTTTTCCATTTACAATATACTCATAAGCGACGTCAGGAATATTAGAGATCGTTATATAATCATTATAAAAAATTGTTGATTTATCTTCTTTACTCTTAAATTTCATCTTTTTAACTATAAATACATTTTTCTCTGTTCCTGTTACCTTAACTTTTGCATAAGGTTTTTGGCTTTCATAATTTAAATGTAAATTAGCTAAACTACGCCCTGCTTTTGAAAAAGCATTAAAATCTTCAAATTTACAAACTAAAGGTATACGTGCCAACATTTTCTTTACGTCACTTGAAAATTGCGTTCGATAATCTTCACTATGTAACAAGCCGTAAACATAATAAAAGATATCTTCTTTAGTTATCTTGTTCGTTGAATATTTTTCCTTTGCAAGTTTGAAAATATAATCCGTTACACCATCTTCTTTTATATGTTCATCATCACCACATAAGAAAGTAGCTTGATCTGACGACTCACTTTCTCTATACCAATACAAAGGAAAGCATTGAGATTTTTCTAACGTATCCAAACTAGGAATAAAATTAGTTGTAAGTGCAGAAAAATCTTTACTAGCCCCAGTTCCAGAAATAATAATACATATGTTTTTAGTATCAGCAGTCGGAAATATTTTAGGCATCTGATAACGACACTCATTTAAATTTGAATCAACATATCCTTGCTGTTTAAAAAATGGTCTATATAAACTTTCATAAATATGAGTATCATCATATTTAATAATAATTCCACGAGACAAGTCTTTTTTTAACGCTCTGGACCAACTTATCTTCTTTTCATCTTTATCGATATAATCTTCTATTTTTTTTATTTTTCCATTAATTTTTGACAATTCTAATCGTTGCTGATTGTAAAATAAAATCATTCTTTTTAAATTTGATTCAAGTTTAGACAAAGATGAATTATAACACCAAGGATCTCTACTTGTTACTACGCCACCAGAATAAATACTAAAGACATTATTTTTATTTTTTTTATCTTTACCTCCTAACGGTATAAAGGTATTAAAAACTTCATTTCTCTGTTTTAACCAATCATTATGCTTATTAGGAATAAGCACATCCATCTTAAAATTAGGATTTTTAATTGAAGTAAAGTCTGCAATTTTTGCTAGCTTTTCTTGTTGTGATAAGTAGTCACCAATATCGTGATAATAAATAGTTGCTTTTCCATTTTTATATTTTGGATTTTTTACAAGTAAGGTTATTGCAATAGGAGTTCTGCTTCCTGAACCAAAAATTTTACCACCCTCTTTTCTTGATAGCTCACCTGAGGTTCTCTGATTCCCTCTTAAATTAAAAATATAAATTGAAGAAAATTCTCTTTCTAGACAACATCTGAAACCATCCATGCCTACAGTATCAAGCCACTGTCCATTAGTAACAAATCCTATAACTCCTCCATTTTTATCCAATCTATCAGTTGCCCAACGAAAAGCTTTAATATAGCTATCATATAAACCCTTATTAAGTGTTGCATTTGAATATTTTGCATATGAATTTGCAATCTTTGAATTTAATCTAGGATATGATTGATTTTTTGCATTATCATTTTCAGATTTCTGTCCAATTGAATATGGAGGATTTCCAATAATAACAGTAATTGGAGATTTTTTTTGAACCTTAACTCGTTTTACATTTTTTTCAAAGAATTGTTCCTTTTCAAAATCTCCATCATCTTCTTCACCAAGCTGAAAAGTATCTGTTAAACAAATGCCATCGAAACTTGTATAATCTCCTTTCTTAGCTTTTACTAAATCATGGAAAGCATTTTCAATGTTTATACTTGCAATGTAGTAAGCTAAAAGTACTATTTCATTTGCATGAATCTCGTTTGTATATTTTCTCTTTATGTCTTTTTCTTTGATTCTTCCACTTTGAAGAAGCCTTGTAATAAACGTTCCCGTCCCCGTAAATGGATCTAAAACATGAACATTTTCATCCGAAATATCCCTATTAAATTCTTGCTTTAAAATATCAGAAACAGAATTTATAATAAAATCTACAACCTCAACAGGTGTATAGACAATCCCTAATTTTTCAACAGTTTTTGGAAGCGCAGTTTTAAAAAACTTATCATATAATTCAATTATGATTTTTTGTTTTCCCTCTGCATTATCAATTCCCTCACAACGTTTTCTTACATCTTTATAGAAACTAGCAAGAACTTTATAATCATCATTAAGAACATTTTGATCCAATACATTTAAAATTTTCTGCATTGCTAATGATACAGGATTTTTTTGAACAAAAGCATTATTCTCAAATAAAGCTTCAAAAACAGGCTTTGTAATTATATGTTGAGCAAGCATTTCGATTGCTTCTTGCTCAGAAATATAAGGATTAATATTTGTATGCAATCCATCTATAAATGAATCAAAATCTTTTCGATATTTCTTTTCTTTTATAATTTTGTTAATACTATCAACATGTTTTTCAGCAATACTTGCGATATCCTTTGCCCATTGTTCCCAATATCTTTTATCTCCAACTTTCTGAACCATTCGAGCATAAAAAGCATTTTTAAATTCGCCATACTTTAAAAAATTAATATTTTCAGAAAGTGGTATATTATCACCTAAAAAAGGATCTCCTCCTCCGACTCCAGAACATCCTACAATTACATTGCCTCCTTTTTTGTTTAATTCTATTTTATTTACCATTGCATTAAATCTATCATCATGTGCACGGAGTGAATTTAAAACAGTCCAAACTACTTTAAATCTATCGTTATTATTAAGAGATTCCTCTGCACCTACATTAGACGGAATAACTACAGGAATAATTATATAACCATATTTTTTATTCGGTGCCTTTCTCATCACACGTCCGACTGACTGAACTACATCAACTTGTGAATTTTTTGCAGATAAAAACATAACGGCATCAAGAGATGGAACATCTACACCTTCAGATAAGCAGCGAACATTCGTTAATACTCTACACTCTTTGCCATCTGTAGAAGCAGACCTTAACCACGACAATTCTGCAGCTCTTTGTGTTGCCCCCATTCCTCCATCAACATGATGGACATCCATTTTTACAATTTTTTTCTTTTCATTATCTTTCAAAGTTTTATAAAAAGATTCCTGACAAGCATTGAACTTCACTTTTATTTCTTTTGATTCACTAATTGTACGGCAAAAAGCTACTGCCGTATGCATAACCTTAGGATCAGTTAGCCAAATAGATTCAGATTCTGTATCTTTAATCATTTGCTTTGAAAGAGCATTAATACAGCCAACTAATTTTGCTGCGTCATCTGCATTTATTTCTTCATTTGAATCTGCAATTGCTTCTTGTAAAACACCAGATACTTGATTCTCTGAAATTGTCAAAACTAACACTTTGTAATCTGACAATAGATTCTTTTCTACAGCTTCACCAAAGCCAATACGATAAAATTCTTCTCCATAAATTCTTTCATCATCCATTGAACATAAAATACAATCATTTAATTTTGCTTTCTCTTTTGCATTGTCGTTGTATAAGCGAGGTGTAGCCGTCATATAAAGACGTTTCTTTGCCTTTATATATTTATTATCATGAACTTTCGTAAAAGCTGATTCTTCTTCGCTTTCTAAAATAACTCCTGTTGTCCTATGTGCTTCATCACAAATAACTAAATCAAAAATAGCATCATCTCCAAAATTTTTGATAAGTTTTTGTTGCGCCTTTGAAATAACATCGATTGATTGATATGTAGAAAAAACAACCACCATACCATCTTTTTTAAAATTTTTTAACTTTTCTTTTATATCGCAAAATTGCTTTTCTATCGCCTTTACATCTGTCGACGCTGGCAAAGCTAAATTTGTAATAGAATCAACATTACAATCTTCATTCTTAGAAACTTTCTTACTAACACCTGAATCAGAACAAATACATATGGCATTAATTTCTTCTTTTGCTTCAGCATACCATTCATTTAAAGTTTGCCCTAGAAGTGCTATTGACGGCACCAAAAATAAAATAAATCCTTTATTATTTGTTTCTTCTTCAGCGATCTTTAGGGAAGTAAAAGTCTTTCCTGTTCCACAAGCCATAATAAGTTTGCCTCTATCAGCAGTCTTAAAATATTGATGTGCTTTTTGAATTGCTTCTTTTTGATGTTCTCTAGCTTGTTTCTTCTTTACACTTGCACTACTTCCATAAATACCATTATTTAAGATTTCCCAATCAACAGGAGCAGTTTCTAACTCAAAAAGACTTAATCTTGCAACAGGAGGATCTTGATTATTTATTGTATTTTCAGCTTCACTATTCCATTTATTTGTTGTTGAAATCCATAATCTTTGAGAAAATTTTAATTTTGCCCCATTATCATCATGAAAAAATTTACTAGATGTCGACAAAAAAGTATCAACAGTTTTTTTATCAATATAAGCGTCTTCACTATAACATTTGCATTGAATAGCCCAAAATTCACCTGCATAAGTTTTGGCAACAATATCAATTCCTGTATCCTTTCCACCTAACTCTTTCTTAAATGGGAATTCATTCCACAACCAAACATCCTTAAGTTCTGAAGTATATCTTGAATCTGTCTTTAAAAATGCTTGCATAAGCCTTTCAAAACGCTCTCCTTTGTTGCGTTCAGAAAAAGATATTTTTCTATATTCATCTAATACTTTATCTAATCCCATTTTTCTCTCCAATTTTAGTATTTTTTTATAAAAAAACTGTCAAATATATTAGTAAATAATTTAACATAATTTAAAATTATTAGACATTAGACTTTTTTGGATATTTAT
>CAZHSB010000013.1:0-27928 GCA_964534945.1 uncultured Bdellovibrionales bacterium
AGCCTTTTACTTCAAGAACAAATGTATTTACTCATCTTTCAGAATTTCCAATGACAGAATACGATCTTTCTCTATTGTTTAATAAATTTACAAAGTGGAGCGAAATTTATGATGCAATAATGAATCAACAAGATGATGAAAAAAAGCTTCAAAATGTATCTTATGTAGGAGAATATAAGGGAGAGCAAATTCCTGATGGCAAAAAGTCAGTTACTTTTAAACTTACAATCGGTTCTTTTGCTAGGACCCTTACTTTTGAGGAAATTGAAGGCTTTGCAAATTCTATTGTTAAAAATTTACAAAAAACATTAGGTGCTGAAATTCGAGAAAAGTAATAAGTAAGTGTATTATCTATTTGCGAATGGATTAAATTCTTCATTTAAATCTTTTGCGTCTGTAAGAGTTTCTATTTGAGAAATATTAAGAAGTTTTTTCTTGCTAGTAGCTAAATGTTTCATATCTTTTTTCCAAGCATTTAATTCTGCTTTTGTTTTAAAAAGATCTTTCTTTAGCTTTATGATTGCATCTGATAAAAAAGAATAACCAACACCTCCAAGTCCTGAATAATTACTTTCTAAAATAATCACATCATTTTTAAAAATATCATTTTCCCAATCAATTTTTCTTTTATCCAAGACATGAAAAGTACCATCGCCACTTCGAAGTTGTCTATAATAAAAATATAAATTAGCATTTGAAATGTTTCTTTTATATAAATGATCTTGAACGGCAAAATTAAAACTTGTGCCAACAAATAATAATTTTAAAGGAAAAGTTTCATGCATTTTTTTTGCTTTGGGAACATAATGCCCCGCATGAAGAAGCTTGTCTGGAAATAATAAATTTGCGATGTCTAAAAGATCTTTATCTACACCATTTGGTGGAAAAATATTTTTCACTGGAAAACACGGAAATGATTTAATGTCATGTTTTTTCGTAACTTCTTTTATCTTATCTAATAAATAATTAGTGCTTATACAAGAACCAACTTCATTTAAATGAGACCCCGTAGGTTCAAAAAAACGAAACTCAAAATCATTTTTTTTGCTTAATAATAATTGGTAAGAATCAACTAATGGAACATCAAAAATAGATAAATTCCTTTTCATAATTTCATAACTATTTTCTCTAGAAAATCTTGAATCATCTACAAAACTAGAAGGTACAAGTTCAGGATAAAGAGTAAGCGCATTTGGATTCGTAAAAACAAGTAAGCGTACTCCCTTTTTTTCTAATAAACTTTGAAGCTTCTTTAATCTAAACGCTTTTTTTAGTAGTAAATTCTTAGGAGGGGTCTTTTGCCTATTAAAAGAATTTAAATACATAGGTTGTAACAATTGATTTTCTTTTCCCACAAATGCTTGTGCATTATAATTAAAAGTAATTTGATTAAAAATATCAAAACTTATTTGATTGTTTATTCTAACAAGCCAGCCCCAAACAGGATTTCCTTTCATAAAATAGTTTTCAAAACTTTTTTGAAAACTATCATTTTTTAATGTGGCAATAGAGAGTTTCTTAGGTAAACTTGCATCTGCAATTCCTTGAAGAGAAATC
Source organism: uncultured Bdellovibrionales bacterium (assembly GCA_964534945.1). Classification (GTDB taxonomy): domain Bacteria; phylum Bdellovibrionota_C; class UBA2361; order UBA2361; family CAKMMH01; genus CAZHFA01. Next base: position 1,558 of record CAZHSB010000013.1, read on the forward strand.
TTTGGAATAAGATGAATTTTAAATTGTGACAAGGGAATAAATAAAATTAATCCCAATGTTAAAATTAAAAATATGTCTAAAAAATTTTTTCTTTCTTGCATACTTAAAACTGAAAATAAATAAATGGTGTAAATTTTGTAGCTGAAATAATAATTGAACAAACAATTAAACTTACTACGCAATATGAAAACCAGACAAATGAATTTTCATAAAAATATTTTTTTATTTTTTCAATAATTTTATCAGAATTTGGAATAAGAGGAATTAACAAGATAATTATTGCAACTACAAAAATAAAAATTCCCTCATTATGAATTACTCTACTTTGTATTGGATAAATGGTGGCCTCCCAATACTTTGGAATATTAAACATATATCCTAAATATCTAAATGCCTCATGTATGGAATTACTTTTAAAAAATGCCCAGCCAATTTGCATAAAGAAAAAAGTTAAAAATATATTAAAAATTTTTCCTATATTACTTTCTCCAATTTTTTTTGTTTTTTCTAACCAGCCCATTTTATCGATAGTTAAAAATAGACCGTGATAAGCGCCCCAAAAAAGATATGTCCAATTAACCCCATGCCAAAATCCAGAAACTAAAAATACAATCCATAAATTTAAATAGCCTCTAATTTTTGATACACGATTTCCGCCAAGTGGAATATACAAATAATCTTTCATAAATCTTGATAAAGAAATATGCCAACGTTTCCAAAATTCCGTGAAGTTTTGTGATATAAATGGTCTGTCAAAATTTTCTAAAAATTTAAATCCAAAAATTCTTCCAAGACCGATTGCCATATCGGAATATCCTGAAAAGTCAAAATATAATTGAATTCCATAGCAAATAACTCCAAGCCACGCATAGCAAATAGTCATGGAACTCTCACCAAGGCCATTTACATTCGTTGCAATATTTCCAAGTGTATCCGCAAGTAAGATTTTTTTTGAAAGTCCTAAGCAAAATCTAGCAGATCCATATTTTACATCTTCTATCGAAATAATTCTTGTTTTTATTTGCTCAGCAATATCTTTATAACGAACAATTGGCCCCGCTATTAATTGCGGGAAAAGAGAAATGTATAAAAGATAATCTGTAAATTTTTCTGCAGGCTCAGTTGTATTTCTATAAATATCTACAAGATAACTAATTTTTTGGAAAGTAATAAAAGAAATTCCAATAGGAAGAATTACACTATTCCAAGGAATCTTTGGAATTCCAAAAGAAAACAAAATATCATTTAGTTCATGTATAAAAAAATTTGAATATTTATAAAATCCAAGTAGTCCTAAATTTAAAATTAAGGATATGATTATCCAAAAATTTTTGTCCTTGATTTTTTCTTTTCTATAAATAATTTTTGCAATGACAAAATCGACAAGGCAACTAGCAATGAAAATCGGAAAAAATTCAAAAGCCCCCCAGACATAAAAAACTAAACTCCAAAAAAGAAGTGATAAATTTTTAAACTTTTTAGGAGTTATAAAATAGCACGCCAAACAAAGCGGTAAAAAACAGAATAAAAATAAAAATGAACTAAATACCATATTATTTGAAAAAACTTTTGAATTTTAAAATTATAAAAAAAGGAGCAAAAAATTCATTCATTTTGCCCCCTTTTTATATTTAATATGTGCAATTATCGTATAGCGACAGAATCTTCCTCTTGATAATGGAAATTAACATCGCAACCATAATCTACATATTTTCCAGCGCCAGCTTGAATTCTTGCTATCGGTGAAACCGCTGCGGCCGTAACGTCAAACCTCATATTAAAATCTTTGTAGCCTCCATAATAATCAAAATCATCATCATTATCTAATGAGTACCATAAATATGTGGTTCCATCATCACAAGTTTCTATTCTATCTGGAGAACGCTTGTCTGAGTCTCCCTCAATATATAACTCCGAAGACCCCGGCATATATTGAAGCTCAGGATCGATTTTTATTACAAGCTCTGCATCTTCTGGATATCCAAACTCATACTTTGTTTCAAAATATGTATCAACATGAATACGCGTTCCGATCGTAACTGAATCCCCATTTATTCTAACTTCGTTAACTTTTCTAGAACCATCATCCCACCACCAATCGTCATTATCATCACCGCCACATCCGAGGACAAATGAGAATACTAAGAATAAAGGAAGAAAAATTTTTAATTTCATAACAAAGCTCCTTTTAAAAAAGTTGATAATAAATATCCGTCAGCCCATTAAAACATGCGAAAGTATAGCATTTTATCAATAAAAAGAAAATTTTAAGTTGATTTTCCTAATGACGATGAAGAAAAAACTATAATGCGCTTGCTATGTTTCTAGTATTTAGTAAATCCTCAAGAATTTCCCTTGCTTTTATAGGAAGATACTTATTTGCCGAAAGCTCTGGACACCAAAAACCTCCTTGAACAGCGACCTTTGCGCTCATGGTTTTTGAGGTTCGAATACCGCCTGAAGCATTTAAAACATATAATGTAACATCATACATAAGTTCAGAATTTGTAACCGTGCTACTTTTCCAATCTCTAACTTCTAGTAAAATGGATCTATTTGTGTCGTTTGATTTTAATTTTGAAAGCACTTCATTTTTTGACATCTGTGGAGTTGTTTCTACTATAGATGTTCTAAAGCCTTTATTTGAAAGACTGCTAGAAATGGTTTTGGCAAGATCGCTAGACAAAGGATTTCCTGTTCCTGTATTTGTTGTTGATGGAATCCCAAAAAGATCTCTAAATACGCCAACAAAGGATGGTAATTTTGTACCAGAAAGGACATATGGTCTATGATCTAACACGGCTACGCTCACAGTTTTCGTTCCACTATAATCTAGGGACAAATCAAGATTATCATATCGTATATTTGCGCAAGCGGAAAAAAATAACATCGTAATGAAAGCAAAAAATAATTTTATTTTCATAAATAAATCTCCATTTTTGTTGTTTGTAAAAATTAAGAGCAATAAAAGATAAACAAATTTTTCTCTCAAGCATTAATATTTTAGATTTTTTCCTGGGTTTCTATCAACCCCAAAAAGTCTTTTATCATATCTTTCTACCATTTGTACACTCGCGTGTCTTGAAAATTCTTGCACTTCTCTATGGGAAATGCCATCTGATAAAAGCTTGGTAATTGCAGTAGCCCTTGCAGAGTGGGGACTTAAAAAATTACCTGCCCCTGCTTTTTGACAATAAATTTTAAATAAACGATAAATTCCGTTTACAGTGAGAGGCTTGCCATTTGATTTTTTTTGATTTGTGCCAGAGAAGCCTAAAAATAATTTGTCTCCAGATTCTGCGCCCTCATTTTTTCTAAAATTTAAATAATCGAGCAATACACCAGAACACCAAAGTGGAAGTGCTTGTTCTGCATCTTTTCCTGATTTTGTTGCGCGTAATTTTAAATAAAAAGTTCCGCCATCGCTTTCTCTTACATCATCGATGATTAAATTGGCTACTTCGCTTCGTCTTAATCCCCCAGCAAAAAGCAAAGATAAAATTGTACGATCTCTTATTCCTTGAGGAGTTTTTTCGTTAGGAGCCGTTAATATTTTTTTTACTAAATTAAAATTTACCATTTCGGTTGGGCGTTTTTGTCCTGATTTTGCCGATGGAATTGGAACCCTATCGATGTCAAATGGATTTAACTTTATTCCTAAATCAGATGCTATTAACATTCGATAAATTCGTCTAAGTGCTGTGAATTTTTTTGCAATTGTTGCATTTGTCAAATTATCAGAAGTTCCATCTTTTTTTGTGTTGACCCTAATATTTGTGCTAACTTCTTTTGATTTGTTTGACACTTTTACTCGTGCATGTTGGCCTTTTTTAGTTTCCAAAAAACGTTTGTAGGAAATGGCATGTAAATCTTTTGCATGCAAAATCAATTTTGCGCCTTCAGTAGTTCCTATTTTTGCACCTAAAAAATTACACCATTCTTTTATTATCCCAGTGTACGTTTTTTGCGTGTTGGGAGTTTTTAAGGATAAGAAAGCTAATATTCTTATCCAAACCTCATTTTTTGAATAGTTTCCCTTAAATTCATCAAGTGTTATTAATGTGTCGCTAACCATAATTTTCTAAATATAAAAAAGCAGTTACAAACTGTCCTTTTACTATATACTTTAGCAAAATTTATTTAAGTGCAATCCATAAAAGATATTTTTAATGCGTTGACAAGCAAATTTTATAATTTATACTAAATAGTTAAGGTCGTTTTGTGCCCTCGTAGCTCAGTAGGATAGAGCACAGGTTTCCTAAACCTGGTGTCACAAGTTCGATTCTTGTCGGGGGTATTTTAAAAAGAATCGAGCGAAAAGGCTATGATTGTAAGATAATATCTTGTTTTTTATGTTGATTTTTCCCGATTTGGCGTTTTTTATTAGTTGGGTATTTTTATTAGTTGTTTTTGTTGTAGAAAAATGAAAAAAAATGAAATGTTTTTGAATTTTTTGCATCATAGATAGTAATTGAAAGCTTAGAACTTTTTGAATTTTAAATGCTTTTTATCTTAAAGGGATTGTTTATGAACAAATCAGAATTAATCGAAAGATTAGCAGTTAAGTCGGGTATAAATAATTTTCAAGCAGAAGAAGTTATCAATCTTGTTTATAAAAAGATGAAAGATACGCTTGTTAATGATGGAAGAATTGAGATTAGAGGTTTTGGAAGTTTTACCGTAAGAAAATATGATGAACGTATGGCAAGAAATCCCAAAACTGGAGTTGGAATAAAAATTTCATCTAAAAGATTGCCATTTTTTAAGATTGGCAAAGAGTTAAAGGAAAGAATAAATCAGTCTAATAATGCGTAGTATATGATATGTTTTAATCTTATGCTATGCCTATTTTTATAAGGGTTTTCTAATGTCTATTGATTGGCTAAAGGATTTAGAGCGAGATATAACATACGGAAAAGATTTTTATGCGACTCCTGCAGTTGGGAAAAATCAGTGGGTAATTTCTCAAGATAAAGAAAAATTGTTTCCGATAGCAAAAAGAACAGCTGAGCATAAGAAAATACCAGTTGATATTGTAAGGCTTGTGTTGCCGTCTGATGTTCTCTCTGGGGAGAGCTTCCTAGTCCCAATTAGGATCGGCGATCAAGGCTCCCGTGGTGAAGTTGCAATCGAGTGGGTTGCTGTAGAGTCAAGAGAGGCTTCTGAGCTTATGAGGGACTTGAGATTTGGTCAGTCTCCTTATTTTGGTATGCAGGTTGAAGAAACAATAATTCCAAAAGAGTCTGAAGAGTTTTAATTTATTTTTAATAAAAGTCTTGTTTAAGGTGCGTTTTCTCGCCATAATGTTTCTGTTCTAAAGAATAGTTAGGTGTTGTTGCCGTTTTTTTACTTAATTTACGTTTTCTAAAAAAGTTTTATATAAAAACTAAAGTACAAATATTGTTTAGAATGAGTATGTATGCTTTTAGAGCGTAGGGACAGAGTGTTGTCTGTATCAAAAGCCGTTGCGGGGGAAGTTATGAATTCATTAAGGAATGTTTATAGCAAAATAGATCAAACATATAATCAAGAAGATTGGTGGTTTGACGAGTCTTGGGACGAGATTTTAAAGTTAAAGTCAGAAAAGATACAAAGTGGACAGTATGTTTATGATTTGTCGATGATAAATCCAGATTTGCCGCCACATATTTTTTTAATGGATAAACTTTTAGAAGCTACAATTCAAAAAGAAAATCATAGATACGCAGTATCAAGGGGAATATTTAAATTAAGACAAGCGTTTTCACAAAAATATGCACATACATTTTCAGCTAATGTAGATCCAGAAACAGAAGCTTGTGTTACTTTTGGATCAAAAGATGCAGTTAGCTCTTTTTTAGCTTCAAACGTTAGAAGGGGACAAAAAGTATTGTTACCAGATCCAATTTATCCAGCGCATTTATCTGCTGTAAGGCTTGCAGGGTTAGTGCCTTTCTTTTTTAGACAAGCAAATGAAAAGAGCATGATAGAAGAAATCGCCAATATCATAAACAAGGAAATAATAGATTATATTTTCTTAAATTTTCCAAGTAATCCAACAGGAAAAGTCGTTTCAAAGGAGTTTTACAAGCAACTTTATTACACAATAAAAAATAAGGGAATAATTGTTTATAATGATTTTACTTATGGGGAGATGTTATATAAAGGCGCAGAATGTCCAAGCATTTTATCTATTCCAGGAATGAAAGAGTATGCGGTTGAATCTTATTCGTTGTCAAAAGCTTATAATGTCCCTGGTTGGAGAGTGGGGGCAATGCTTGGAAATGAGGAAGTCATAAAAAGAATGTCCACGCTAAAATCTTACACAGATTACGGCTTGTTTTTGGCAATTCAATCTGCTGCAGCTTCTGCATTAACTTGCACACAAGATTTAGTAAAAGATACTGTAGCAACTTATGCAGAAAGAATGAAATTTTTTTGTGGAAAATTGCAAGAGCTTGGTTGGGAAGTTGAAAACCCAAGTGCAGGTGCTTGTGTCTGGGCAAAATTTCCTAAAAAATTTAGAGGAGAGAACTCTTATCGAAATGCTTGTTTTTTACTTAACAAAACTAATGTATGTGGGACCCCAGGAGAATTGTATAGCAGATTTGCAAGAGATAATATAAGATTTGCCTTAGTAAGACCAATTGATATTTTAGAGCGAACCGTTGAAGCATTATCAAAGTTGCAAGGGTAAATAAAAATTTAAGAATTAAATAAAAATAAATTAAATAATTTTTAAATTGAAGTCATTTTAGTATTTTTGTATTGAAGTAAAGATGTCTTTGCTAGGAGTTTTTTTGAAAATGAGAAAAAAATATATATTGGTTTTCTTAATTTTTTTTAATTTTCTTTTTTATTTTTTTCCTAAAAATGTTTGCGCAGATGCGTGTGAAACCGCGAAAGAGTTAGTTATTCGCGCGCAGACATTATCTGATGAAGCGCAAAAAAATAATTATTTATCTGCAATAAAGTTGTGTCCAACATCGAAAGAAGCATCGTATAACTTGGGAATTTATTATTTAAGCAATAAAGATTATGAAAATGCAATAAAATATTTTTCTCAAACGGCAAAGATTAAAAAGACAAGTATTGTTCTTGTTGCCCTCGGGAAAACTTATGCAGAAAAAGGAGATTGTCAGAAAGCAGAAGAATATTATAGAGAGGCAATTTTAAAAAATCCATCTAATACAAAAGCAAGACAAGGGATTGCAATTTGTAGGTGGAAAGCAGGAGAAATTAATTCTGCGATAGATGTTTTAAAAGAAGCATTAAAAGTAGATGAGACAGATTATCTTGTTTTGTTTAATCTTGGTCAACTTTTTGAAAGTAAGAAAGAATTTTTAGAAGCCAAAAAATTTTATAAACAATCCATAGATCAAAACGATACATTTTATAAACCATACATGAGACTTGGTTATCTTTTGTATAAAGAACATACATTTAATGAAGCGAAAAACTATATTCAATCCACACTTTCTTTGGAACCAAATCAAGCAGATGCAAATTATATTTTAGCAAAAATTTTTGAAAGCGAAGGTCAACTTGAAAAATCTGCAATAAGCTTAAGTCGAGCAGTTGAGCTTAATCCAGAAAACAAAGATTTTATATTATCTTTAGCATCGCTTTTAATAAAATTAAAACAAGAACAACGTGCTGAAGATTTACTATTAGAGAAAAAAGAAATATTAAAAAATGAATATCGATTTTATTCCGTTTTAGCATTGACAGAAATGGAGCTTGGAAAATATGCATTGTCGGAAGAGAATTTTAAAAAAGCTTTAAAAATAAATCCAGTTTCTGCAAGTGTTCATAATAATCTTGGAGTCCTTTATAAAAGGCTTTTGCGAAAAGAAGAGGCCAAAGAAAGTTTTGAAAAAGCTTTGGCTATAGATGGAAATAATTTTGATGTCAAGAAAAATTTGGAGAATTTATAATATGAAAGAGAAATTGGCAAAAAGTATTTGCGATGCAGTTAGTTTAGACTTTGATGTCATAGATAAGAATTTAGTTCCTCCAAAAGATTTCAAAAATGGAGATTTTGCATTTCCTTGTTTTTTATTATCGAAAGTTTTAGGGAAAAATCCTGTAGAGAGTGCAATAGAATTAAGTAAAAAAATAAAACTTCCAAAAGACTTTGAAAAATTTGAAGTTGCAGGACCATATATAAATTTTTATTTAGATAGAAAATTATTTTCTAAAAAACTTTTAAATGAGGTTTTAGAAAAAGGCGAAGATTACGGTAAGGGAGAAAAAAAATCAAAAAATATTATTATAGATTATGCTTCCTATAATATTGCAAAAGAAATTCACGTTGGTCATTTAAGGACAACGTTTATAGGTCATGCTTTACAGAGAATTTTTCAATATTTAGGTTATGATGTAACGGCAATAAATTATCTTGGGGATTGGGGAACGCAATTTGGTTTTGTGTATGCAGGTTGCAAGATTTGGGGACGTCCAGAAATACCTGATGTCGATAAACTAGTCGATGTTTATGTGAAAGCAACAAGCCTAAGAAAGGCACAAGATGAAGATAGGGTGATAGAAGAAGATAAAGATAAACCTAATGTAAATGAAATGGCAAGAGAATATTTTAAAGATTTGGAAAGTGGAGATAAGGAAGCTGTTGATTTTTGGCGTTGGTGCAAAGAGGGATCTTTAAAATATATATATGAAATCGAAAAAAGATTTGGACTTAAATTTGATAGTCATGATGGCGAAGCCTTTTTCAATGATAAGATGAAAGATGTTGAGGATATACTGAAAAATAGTAAAATTTTACAAGAATCAAGAGGTGCTCTTGGTGTGGATTTAGGAAAAGAAATAGGTTTTGCAAGAGTTTTTTCCGAAGATGGAAGATCGCTATATATAACAAGAGATATAGCCGCAGCTTTTTATAGGGAAAAAGTATATCACCCAGAACAAATGTTATATGTTGTAGCTACACAGCAAGCATTGCATTTTAAACAATTAATTGGAATTTTTGAAAAGATTGAACCAAATATTGCAAAAAAAATAAAACATATTTCATTTGGTTTTGTGCCTGGAATGAAAACAAGAGAGGGCGGTGCAATTTCTCTTAGAGCATATTTAGATGAATCACATAAAAGAGCATTAGATGTTTATAGAAATGAAGTTTCTATAAAACCAGAAGGAATTGATGAGGAAGAGATCGCGGAAAAAGTTTCTATAGGCGCAGGCTTTTTTTATTTCTTATCCGTTTCCAATCAAAAAGATTTACATTTTAACTGGAAAGAGGTTTTAACTTTTCAAGGAGATAGTGGTCCGTATCTTCAATATGCCGTAGCAAGATTAAATTCTGTTATTGAAAAAGCAAACAATGAAAATATTAAATTAACAAAAGATGACGAGCTTAATATGGATTCACTAGTTGATGATGAGGCATTTTATTTAATTTCATTACTTTCAAACTTCGGTAAGACTATTGAAAAGGCAGGACAAGCTTATGAGCCATATTTGATTGCAAACTATGTATTAGATGTAGCAAAGGCTTTTTCAAAAGTTTATAGAACGCATAGAGTTTTAGGAGAAACAAAAGATGTCGCGCTTGCTAACCTTTTATTATTTGTTGCTACTCGTGAAGTGTTAAAAAGCGGGCTTTATTTAATTGGTGTTCCAATAATTGATAAAATGTAAAAATATGCTTTTAATTTTATAAATTAGAAAGCAAAGATGATAGGGCAGTTTGTTGAGAATTTAATTTTGCCATTAACGATTCTAATCCTGCATATTTTTTAGTTAATCTTTCCTCGTATTTTGAAAGATATGTTTCATAAGATGTGATTTTGTTATTGGCAGTTGCTATCTGATTAGAAAAATTTGTGATGCCTTGATCAATTAAAGCATTATATCCTGTAAATTGCGCAACTTTTCCATTTACCGCTCCAAAATCATCTCCAAGTTTTGTTAATAAAGTTTCTACAGATTTGCTGTCTTTATTTAATGCTTTTTCAAAAACATCGGAATCAAAAGCTAAAGTTCCATCTCTTTGTGTTGTTATACCAAGCTCTGATAGAATATTGACACTTCCTCCCGAAGTTCTAGTTGAGCTTAATGCAGATTTTAATGTGCTTAAAATATTTTCATCTAAAGATGTTCCTGATAAAGATCCATAAATAATTTTAAGTTCATTATCTTCTGTCTTTGTTGAAATAGCATCGTTTTCTTTTATATATGAAACAACCTTATTGAAAGCGTCTACAAAATTCTGAACATCTTCTGCTGTATCTTCTGTGCTAATTGTAGTTGTTAAATTAACAGATCCTGTCGAGTTTAATTTTAAAGTAATTCCTGGAATCAAGTCAGAAATAGTATTTGAAGAACGCTCGATATTGTCAGACAAACCTGCTATTGATATTTTTGCATCTTGTGCTTGAGATAATGTCCCAGCAGTCGGATCTAATGAGCTATTTGTAGATATTAAATTTTCTCCAACATTAATTGAAATACTTCCTTTTTCTGTTCCAGACTCATTGCTTGTTATCATTAATGCATATTTAGGAGACGAAGAACTTCCAACATTTATAAGAGATGCTTCTCCATTACTGCTTTTCCCATTAAATTGTTCAACAAAGCTTTCAATCGTTGTTGAGCCATTTATATTTATACTAGTTGTCTCATTTCCAATTGTGATATCAATTGTATCACTTCCCGTTAACCCCTCCGCCATAAGACTTTGTCCTGAATTAAACCTAGAGCCAAAAGAAAAACTTCCTGATTTTGCAAGTTGATTTACCGTTAATTCATAATTTCCAGTGTTTGCTGCATTTGAAGAGGATACTGACATTACTGTTTCATCTGATGATTCTGAATTTTTTGATAATGCGCCTCCCGAAACAACCCTAAATGTTTCTGCGCTTGTCTTTAAGTCAACGAGTAAGCTTTTTAATTTATCTAGGCTATCTTGAGTATCTTCATATTGAGCAACCTTATCCTCAAGTGGAGTAACTTTTGCCGTTCTTTGTTGAGAAACTAATGAATCTATCAGTGATGCGGAATCGATACCAGATGCTAATCCTGAAAATGTAACTGTTGCCATAAATAAACTCCGTGTCGCCTTACTATCCTTTGCTTGCAAGTAGAATATCGGCATAAATGGAGCAAACTTAAATATTTTTTTATTTAGTGAACATTTTCGATATATTAAAAAGGCACCTTTTTAAAAGGTACCTTTTTTTGAAGAAATTGTGTGTGCAAAAAAAATAGGACGTTTTTAATTTTGTCCTTGAATGATTGCATCGAGTGTTTGAAATAAATTGTCATATAATGGCGGAATTTCTTGAGAATCGTTATAAAAAATCTTTAATAATTCTGTTTCTGCCTTTATAGAATCAATTGTGTGTAAGTCTTTTTCTTGTACCATTTTGCTATCCTCCTTGGATGGTGTTTACCCTGTTGTATTTGAGGCTATCGGTTGAAAATAAGATATCTTTCTATTTTGGCGCTTTTTTTTTATACTTTGTTTTAATTTGTTGAAATTAAAATAAAAAAATATTAGGAGATAGCAAAAAAGCGTATGAAAATAAAAATTACTTTATTAGTTATTGTTTTTTTAGAAGCGTGTACGTATGGTATTTCTCAAAAATGTGAAAAAGAGTATTGGAATACATTTTATAAAAATAGTAATCAAGTAATATTAACACAAAGCGAAATAAAAGAGTTTAATAAAAAACTGTTAAATGAAAATGATTCGTTAATTGATTTTAAAAATTTACCAGATAATGTTAGGCGTTATAAAAATAAAAGATTTGGTATAGCAGTCCATAAAGGAAATGTTCGTGCAGAGCCTACAGATAAGCCTGTTTTCGAAGATGAAAATGATACACACTTTGACACAATACAATATAAGGAATTAAAATTTGGAGAGCCTGTAGTCTTGTTAAAAAGTAAGGGAGAGTGGGATTTTGTTTGGACATATAATGTTCAAGGTTGGGTAAAAAGAAGTAATCTTGCTTTTTTTGAAAATTATAAAAAGTTTTTAGAGTACGTTTACAAGAAAAATATTGCTGTCATTACGGCTAAGAGCGTGAGAGTAAATAAGCAATTTTTAGACATGGGAGTTCGTTTGGTATTGCTTAATGAAGATGAAAATAATCTTATTGTAAAATTCCCCGTTAAAGATATTGAAGATAAAGTTTTCTTTGTAAAAGCTAAAATTTCTAAGAAGAAAGCGCATGTTGGATTTTTGTCGTATACAAAGCATAATTTTATAAAGCAAGTATTTAAATATTTAGGAACTCCTTATGGTTGGGGAGGTCGTGAAAACGGAGTCGATTGTAGTGGGCTTGCTTTAAATGTTTATTCGACATTTGGCTTTGAGTTTCCAAGGAATTCTTTTCAACAACAGCAAGTAACAAAAAGATCAATCATTATTACAAGCAGAACTAAATTAAAAAAAGAATTAAATAATAAAAAGACAGGAAGTTTATTATTTTTCCCTGGGCATATAATGATTTATTTGGGAAAAAGAGATGGAGAAAATTATATCATTCATGCGATAGCTGCTCGTTATGATAGTGGAAAAAGAGAAGAAGTGATGAGGGTTATTGTTTCTGATTTAAATATAATTAGAAAAACTGGAAAACCATTTAAAGATGAAGTTGCAAGTGTTACATTTATTGGTAAATGATTGCAAATTAAAAATCTTTATTTAAAATAATTTATATTTGTGTTTATGAAAAAAACTAAAAGGAGATTGTTTTATGCGTATAGTTATTTTAGGAGCCCCCGGAGCTGGAAAGGGAACACAAGCAAAGTTTATTACAGAGGAGTATGGGATAGCTCATATTTCCACGGGAGAAATCTTGCGTACAGCTATTAAGAATGATACTGCGCTTGGAAAGCAAGCAAAAGCTTTTATTGATAATGGAGAATTAGTTACTGATGATTTGATGATTAATCTTATTAGGGAGAGATTGCAGGAACAAGATTGTAAGAAGGGATTTTTGCTAGATGGTTTTCCAAGGACATTAAAGCAAGCTCAAGAACTTGATAATCTATTAAAAGAATTAAATTTATCATTAACTCATATATTGGAAGTTGATGTTCCAGAAGATATCTTACTAAACAGGATATTAAATCGTGCTAAAGAAGGCTCAGGGAGATCTGACGATAATGAGGAAGTCGTAAAAAACAGATTAAAAGTGTATAAAGAGCAGACGCTTCCCGTAAGTAAGTACTATGAAGACAAAGGTGTTCTTGTAAAAGTTCCTGCAAATGAATCTTGTGTCGAAGATGTACGGAAAATGATATTTGGCCTTTTAACAAAATAACACGTTTTTTTTGTAAGAATTTAGTGAAGTTTTATAAAATTTTGGGATATAAAATTTTGGGACACGCGCTTTTTAATAACGTGCTGTCCCGAAATTTATCCTGCGCCAATCCTCCCAAAAATTTTATTTATTGGATTTTTTTGCAAACTCTAAAAATCGATTAGATTTTTCTACTTGATAATCTGAAGTCGTTATCTCGTAATTATCAATATCTTTTAATAAATTTCTATCAGATTGCCAAAGAAAAATATTTTCTGGATAATTTTTTGTGTCTTCATTGAAATCAAATACTTGTATATTAGGATTGTAATTTCTAATATAAAAAATAGTAGGATACATCCTATGTGCTAGCATCGTAACAGATGAAATCGTAGTATCTTTTAACGATCTTTCGATGAAAGGTTTTGATGATAATTTTTCTGTGGCGGGGTTTAATAAAATTAATCTTGTAAAAGAGAAAAATAAAGTAAGAATCAATGAAAATCTAAAAAAATAATTCTTATATTGGCTAAAGCAAGATAAAATGACAACACTTGCGATAAGTGGTAATAAATTATAGCAAACAATAAGTGTTGATATATTTGTTACTTTTACTAATGAAAGATAGAACAAAATTTCCTTTCCAGCTTTAGATGAGGATAAAAAAGAGATATCTATAATGTTAAAATTTATTAGGCAGACAAGTAACCAAATAAAAGAAAAAAAATACGAAAGTATTGTAATAGTTTTTTTGACAAGATGAGGTGATTTCTGTTCAATTTCACATAATATTATAGCAAAAATTGTAGACATTGCAGGATAAATCGGAAGAAGATATACACCACGTTTTCCGTCTGGAATCATAAAAAAAACTAGACAAAATAAAACTGAGATGATGCACCAAATGAAAAATTGTTTTTCATGGGGATTGCTAAAAAACAATAGTTTATTTTTAAGAAAAACTTTTATACTTAAAATGAACACTAAAACCCAAGGAGTAAATCCTGCCATAAATGAACAAAAAAAATAAAAAATACTTTTTGAGTGGGGATCTTTTCCTGCTTGTATATCGTCAAAGAATCTTCCAAAATTTTCTAAGAAAGCAATATGTAATAAATTTCTAGATTCTTCATCAAGTTGAAGGTGAAACCACTCTATCCACAAAATTAATGATAGACAACTGGCAACTAATATCAAGAAGAAATTTCTGATAGAAAGTTTTTTTAAATATATTGCGAAAATAAAAGAAATACCCATTGGTATAATAATCCCGATAGGCCCTTTCGTAAGGGTTCCCAAACTTAGGAAAATAATACTAATCCAAAGATATTTTTTGTTGTTACTTTGTAGCCAATTAAAAAGTAAAATTAACGATAAAGTAGTGAACATTGTTAATGTCATGTCAATTCTTGCTAAGGAGGCATGACGATACCACTCGGGGGCTGTTAAAAGTATAAATGCTGATAATATTGCTTTTTCTTTAGAGATTCTTTTGTATATGAAAAGAAACCAAGCAAGGAGTGTTACTATTGCAGACAATACAGATGGAATCCTTGAAGCGGCTTCGGTCACTTTCCCAATGTATTTTGAAATTAATAAAATATTCCAATGAAATAACGGAGGCTTTGTCGCTAAATCTTCGTCATATCTTACAGAGTTCAAAGAATCTCCTTTCATGAGCATGCTTTGTGCGACAAGAGCTTCTCTAGGCTCCCCAGTTGACGTAAATGGATTGTTGATGCCAATAGTTAATACAAGTGAAGCAATGAAAGCAATAAATAAAGAATGTCTTATCATAAAACCTTATATGTAAATTATATACAGAATATACATGAAAGATAATATAGCGCTTAAGATTTGTATATAATGCAGATTAATAATTTTAATATCTACAGAAAATCAAGGACACAACGTCCCATTTATACATTTATGAAATTTTAAAATAGACAGGCAAAGCTTATAAAAAATCTTTATTAATCAAATTGTTAGGTAAATAACTTTGAAAATTCCTCGCTATATTGGTCTTGCCACTTATCTCTATTCCTACTTATCTTATTAACATAGTTGTTGGAAGTGCTCGGAACGTATGCTTCACCATTTAACGCTCTTAATGTATTATTTGGTCCCCAGTTGTATGCAATTAAGGAATATCGTAAGTTTCCATTAAACATACTCATTAAGTATTTATAATAATTAAGCCCAAGTCTTACATTATATTCCACATCATTAAGACGATATCCTTGCCAGTTGATATTCATCATCTTTGAAATATACTTTCCTGTACTAGGAAGAAGTTGCATAAGTCCAGAAGCACCATGTTTCGATCTTGCATAAGGCTTAAATGTGCTCTCGGCCTTAATAATTGCTGTTATTAATAGAGGATCTAGGCCAAGCTCATTACTTTCCCTTACAATAACTCTAGCTAAGTTATTGGCTGAGCTTAGAGTTTGATTGTGTTCCCTAATAATTCGGCTTATATAATCTATTTGGTGAGTTACGATTCTTTGCTTTAAAGACAACCCTGAACGGTCTGATAAGGATTGCTCGATGCCAAAGGTGCCACCAATTGCCAATGCAGAATTAATATTTACAGATAATATTGCTAATGATAAAAAACCTACCGAACAACGTGATATATATTTTTTTAATTTCATAAAATGTTCTTTGTTTGTAACAAAGCTCCTTTTCAAAAGATAATTTATACCATACTTTGCGCGGGAAACCAATAATCCAAAAGATATTATTAAAACGATGTTTTAATAACGTTGCTTGTAAAGTTCATTACAACTCGCTAGTAACTCTTATTTTATCTTACTTATTGGCTTGAGTGTTTCTTTATTTTAAAGAATTTTAGGCATATAATCAGTAAAATTTGTGATTTTATTAGGAAAAAAATGATTTCAAGCGCGGATATATTAGTAGTCGGGGGAGGACATGCAGGAGTGGAAGCTGCAATGGCAGGCGCTCGTCTTGGGCTTTCTACTGTATTGGTAAGTTTAAAAAAATCTGATTTAGGCAAAATGTCTTGTAATCCTGCAATAGGTGGTTTAGGAAAAGGACAAATAGTAAAAGAAGTCGATGCTCTTGGCGGGGTAATGGCGAGGGCAATTGATAAGGCAGGAATCCAGTATAGAACATTAAACTCAAGTAAGGGACCCGCGGTAAGAGCAAGCCGTGCTCAAGCAGATAGACAAGTATATCATGAAACGATTGTGGATTTTGTAGAACATGAGAAAAATTTAATTTTCATAGAGGACGAGGTCGTAGCTTTAGGGCTAACGCAAGAAATGTCTAATGATGTAGCCAGTAAGAGGATATCGTCTGTTACTTTAAAAAATCATGGCAAGATAAATATAAAAAGCATAGTCATTACAACTGGTACTTTCTTAAAAGGTGTTTTGCATAGAGGCGCAACGATTTGGCAAGGAGGGCGTGTTGGTGATAATCCTGCAAATAGCTTGAGTGATTCTCTAAAAGAAAATGGGGTTGAACTTTTTAGATTAAAAACGGGAACTCCTGCAAGAATAAAGAAAGATAGTATAGATTTTTCAAAATTGAAAGTTCAAAACGGCGATAACCCGATAAAGCCTTTTTCTATAATGACAGATAGTATAGAAAGAGAGCAAATGCCCTGCTACTTAACATCAACAAATAAAAAAGTACATGATATAATAAAGGCAGCAAGAGACAGAAGCCCGTTGTTTAATGGACAAATAAAGTCAAGGGGCCCTAGATACTGCCCGTCGATAGAAGATAAGGTCTACCGCTTTGCAGATAAAGAAAGCCATACAATTTTTTTGGAGCCAGAAGGGTATAATTCAAATCTAATCTATCCAAATGGAATCTCTACGAGTCTCCCCGAAGATGTACAAAGAGAATTTATAAAAAATATTGTAGGGTTAGAGCATGCCGAAGTAGAAACTTTTGGGTATGCTGTTGAATATGATGCAATTGATGCGAAAATTTTACTTCCGACACTTGAACATAAGGATATAAAGGGCCTTTTCTTTGCTGGACAAATAAATGGAACGTCTGGTTACGAAGAAGCCGCTGGGCAAGGGGCTGTGGCAGGAGCCAATGCTGGATTATCTATTTTAGGTAATAATCGGCTAATATTATCAAGATCTGAATCTTACATTGGAGTTATGATTGATGATTTAATAACAAATGGAGTTGATGAACCATACAGAATGTTTAGTTCTCGGGCAGAGTATAGACTTATGTTAAGAGAAGACAATACAATCTTTAGAATTTGTCCTAAAGCAATAAAGTGTGGTTTGTTAAAAGATGATGTTAAAAAACGTTATGAGAAATTGAAAAATGATTATGACGAATTAAAGTCTTTTTGTGAGAATACAAAATTAATACCACAAAAAGATGAAAGCCTAGCCGAGCAAAAATCTCAAGTTCTAAAAGCTTCTACAAGTATTGCAGATTTCGTAAAACGCCCAGAATTTACATTAAGAGAAATTTTAGATTATTTAAAAGTAGAAAAAGAGTATCTTGACTTTATTGTATATTCTCTTGAAACAGAATTTAAATTTGAAGGGTATCTTTTAAGACAAGAGCAGGACATTAAAAGATTTAAAAAGATGGAAGCAACACAGATTCCGCAAGATTTTGATTACGATGCTTTGCCAGGATTAAGAATCGAATTAAAGGAAAAGCTTAAAAAAGCGAGACCGATTTCTTTAGGGCATGCTTCAAGAATGCCTGGAATTACACCAACTGCGCTTTCATTGATTGCAATAAAATTAAAATAAAAAAATCCAAAAAAGTCCATTGACAAAAATGTTCAGGATAGTATTCTGTGCAGACGATAATAACATGGTTTTTTCAAAAGGTTGAAGTTGTGTTTGACCTTAACCAAAGTCATTTGTGGTCTGTTTTGCTCTTTAGCGGGCGAGAAAGGCGTGTCAAGATGACAGCAGAAAACAAGGAATGGGCACTTCGAGATCGTGGTGGGAACGAAATCGGAAAAGTTGTTCTTCTTAAGCAACGGGAGAATGGATCTGTTCGTTTGCAATTCTCTATGGATTGGGACAAAGTTCCTGATGCTCCGGATAATGGATTCGGGGGAATTCCAGACAGTGTGTTCGCCATTAAAGCAGCGATTAACACGATTATCAATAGTTGTAAAGCACATGTGCTTTACACCGTGATAAAAGCTGCAGATCCCGCGATGCGGTGGACGTTGACCCAAGCTGGATTTAAAAGATCTGGGGTTCACACCCATAAGGAGGGACAAGTGATCGTTCTTGAGCTTGCTTGGTAGCTTCTTCGGAAATCGTGTTGGTTTCTGGATTAGACGTTGCAAAAAGGTATGATACCAGTGTTATAAGAATGGTCTTAACATTGTGTATCATGCCTTTTTATGTTGTTTTTGTTGTTCGTAATTTTGATATTTTTAAAGATACAGGTTTTTGTCAATGACGCAAAATAGTTTTTTTTAAGGTTTATTTTTTCATTATCGAAAAAATATTTTTCTAGGTATTTTCCAAAATCATCTGTAAGATTTAAGCGCGGGGTCTAAAAATTCAAATTTTTAATTTCAAAATATTTTCTAGTAAAAAAACAAATGTATTTTATCTATTTTTGTCGAGGATTCGTGGAAAAATTTTTTTGCTAAATTTCTGGTTTTAAAATTCCGATAGTATGTTAAACTATAATTGTTTCTTATCGACAATTATGGTCGTTTTAATAGATGTAGAATTTTTCTTACATGTAGTTTTTTTATAAGGATTTAGTTATGTTAAAAGATTTTTTTAATCCACAGACAGTGGCAGTCATCGGAGCTTCAAGAACTCCTGGAAAAGTTGGATATGAGCTTGTTTTTAATTTAAAAGACGCAAATTTTGAAGGTGAAATAGTTCCAATTAACCCATCAGCAAGCGAGATTTTAGATATTAAATGTTACCCAGATTTAAAAACTTATGGAAAACCTATAAATTTAAGTGTTATCTCTTTACCTACGAAAGCTGTAAAAGATGCAACTATAGCAAGTATTGAGGCAGGTGCAAAAGCAATTTGTATTATCACAGCAGGGTTCAAAGAAGTAAGCCACGAGGGCGCTTTGTTAGAAAAAGAAACTGCAGAAATTTGTAAGAAACATAATGTTAGATTATTGGGGCCAAATTGTTTAGGAATTATAAATGCACATCATAAAATGAATGCATCTTTTGCAAAACAAATGCCTTTAGCCGGTGGAATTTCAGTAATATCACAATCTGGTGCTCTTTGCGCAGCAATCCTTGATTGGGCGGAAAAAGAAAAAGTTGGATTTTCAAAAGTTATTTCAATGGGCAATAAGGCAGACCTTGACGAAAATGATTTTATAGAGGCATTGGCAGTAGACAATGATACAAAAGTTATTACGTGCTACTTAGAGAGCATTAATAAAGGAGCTGAGTTTGTAAAAACAGCTTCAAAGGTTGCGAAAACAAAACCAATAGTTGTTTTTAAATCTGGAACTACCGCATCTGGAAGTAAAGCAGCATCTTCTCATACAGGAAGTTTGGCTGGTGCAGATGTCGCTTATACGGCAGCATTTCAAAAATCAGGTGTTATAAGGGCAAATAGCTTTGAATCATTATTTGATATCTCTCTTGCTCTTTCTATGCAAAAAACTCCAAAAGGTAAAAACGTTGCTGTTATTACAAATGCTGGGGGACCAGGAATTATGGCAACTGATGCCATAGAAAATTCTGGAATGAAAATGGCAGTTCTTGATAAAGATTTACAAGCAGAGCTTGCTTCAAAATTATCTCCTGCTGCAAGTGTTGCAAATCCAATCGATATTTTAGGAGATGGAGCGCATGATAAATACGCTGAAGCTTTGGTTATGGCGCAGAAAGATCCAAACGTTGATTCAATAATTGTTATTTTAACACCACAGGCAATGACTAAGGCTGTAGAATCTGCAGAAGAAATTGGAAAATATATTACGCATGAAAAACCAGTCCTTGCAGTGTGGATGGGGGGGGTAATTGTAGATAAAGGAAGAGATGTTTTAAGCAAATTAGGCATTCCAAGCTTTACAGATCCTGTTCGAGCAGTTAATACATTAAAAACGATGTTGACTTATGGCGAATGGTTATCAAAAGGCGAAGAAGCTCCTCAAAAATTTGATGTTGATAAAAAAACAGTAGAAAAAGTTTTGTCAGATGCAAAAGAAAAAGGAATTTCTCAACTTGGCGAAGTTGAAACAAAGACAATGTTTAAAGCTTACGGAATTAATATTCCAAGTGGTGGACTTGCCACAACAAAGGAAGAAGCAGGAAATATTGCTGAAAAAGCAGGATATCCAATTGCTATGAAAATTTCCTCCCCAGATATTGTTCATAAATCTGATGTTGGTGGTGTAAAACTTTTCCTTAAAAATAAAGAAGAAGTTGAAAACGCTTTTGAAGAAATGACAACACGTATTGCAAAGAATCAACCTAATGCAAAAATTGTTGGAACATATCTTGAAAGAATGTGCGATAACGGAAAAGAAGTTATTATCGGAATGACTAGAGATCCTCAATTTGGACCAATGATTATGTTTGGACTTGGTGGAATTTTTGTGGAAGTTATGAAAGATGTCATCTTTAAATTAGCTCCACTTACAAAATTAGAAGCCATGGAAATGATAACTTCGATAAAATCTTATCCAATCTTACGAGGTGTTAGAGGTCATGCAGGATTTGAAGTGGAAAAAATTGCAGATGCACTTCAGAGGATAAGCCAATTAGTAACTGACTTTCCAGAGATAAAAGAAATGGATATAAATCCGTTCTTTGCTGGCGATAAGGCTAAGGATAATTGCCTAAGTGTCGCTGCTGATGGTCGTATGACAATTTCTTAGGCGCTGTTTTTCGCGATAATTAAAAAAAGGGGGAGGAATTCTCCTCCTCAATACCTAGTACACGCTTATTTCGTTCACGCTTAACCTTTGGAACAGGAGAAATGAGCGCGTGCCTTGGGTACAAAAAGTCACCCCCCAGACATGAAAAAAGGGACACGCACTTTTTTGTTGTTACCAATTTATAAAAATATGTAGCTTTCTTCAAATTTTTGTTGCCCTGAAGGGGCGATCCTAAAAATTTATGCGTGCTAAATGCCCCTGCGTTGAAAACGCTACACAACCCAGCCCAGGGTTAAGCGCGAATGAAATGAGCGCTAACCCCAGGGGCAGGAGAAATGAGCGCTAACCCTAGGTGAAAAATCCACATCGCCCCCGCAGGCTGAAAGTCTGCGACAATAATTCAAAAAATAGGAGGTGTTTACCAAAAAAAGTGGATGTCCCGTATTTTTTATCGTTTCCATAATATTTGTTAAAAAATCAATGTATGAGAATCATAATTTTAATAAGGAGAATACATTATAGTGTTAAAATTTTTATTTTATATGAAGATATGTCAGGTTACTCGCCTACTTGTCTTTTAAGGTCAATCATTTATAATAAAAGATTATGCAGGATAATGATCAAAAAAATAATTCAAATATTGAGATCGCTAAAAAAGAGAGAATTATAAGCGAAGTCCTTTCTTTTATAAGAACTGCTACTATATTTATCTTGCTTTGGTTCTTTATAAGAGGAACTTTCATAGAAGCTTTTAAAATCCCATCAGGCTCAATGATCCCCACACTCCAAATAGGTGATTATCTTTTGGTTAATAAATTATCATATGGATTAAGATTGCCATTTGTAGATGAGACCGTTTGGCAATATAGCACTCCCAAAAGAGGAGATATCGTTGTTTTTACAAAAGATTATACAGATGCAGGTGATTTTGATGGTATGAATTTTATAAAAAGAGTTATCGCTGTAGGCGGAGATACGGTTGAGGTTAAAAATAGAGTCGTTTATATAAATGGGCAACCAACAAAAGAAGATTATGCTCAATGGACATATGGAGGACTCGCCTCTGGAGAGCTTAAAGAGACAAAAGTTCCTCAAGGATATCTCTTTCTTATGGGAGATAATAGGGATAATTCTAAAGATTCAAGGTATTGGGAAAAACCTTTTTTGCCAGTAGGTCGTGTGAAAGGTCGTGCTCTAATAATTTATTGGTCTTTTTCCAGTCTAAAAAGAATCTTTACTCTAATAAAATAGACACATAGAAAATATTTTTTAATAATAAAAAAGTTTTCGTTTTAGTTATCTATTTTTATAAATTTAAAATTAAAAATAGTGTTAGGTTAATAGAGAGGCTTTGAAGCTTATGCAATGTATTTTTGAGAATAAAAAATTTGATAGAATATCTTTTATCTTATTAAAATTATTTCATTCTGTAATTGATTTTTCCATATTTTTGATGGTGTTTTTTACCATATTTAAAAATTTTTCTGATAATGAAGCCTATTGGATATCGATGATATCTTTTGCGTGTTTCACTGTGCCATATATGTTATTTCCTGCGTTTAATGGAAGTTTTGTTGATAAATTTTCTTCAACAAAAGCTTTAAAATTAAGTGCTCTGATTTCTCTTTTTATTGTGAGCATCATAAATTATTTATTTTCATTAAATTCAATATCAGTTTTATTTTTAATTTTATTTGTTTTAGGTGCAAATAGATCTTTATTTACAACTGCAAATCAGGCATTCATTTCTCAAAAATTTAAAAATGAAAATAAAGGATTTTTAATTACAATAAATCAAGGCATATCGTTTCTAGTCCTTTTAGTTACCATGCAAATATTTGCGTATAGTGAAAATTTGATAAATATAAGTGAATTGGTAAGCTTTGTTTTAATAACTTCTGCCATCATAAATTTTATTGTTAGCTTTTCATTAAAAGATTTGCCACAAAACAATAAAATAAAAATAGACTTTCTCCCAATAGCAATATTTAAAAGTTTTGAAAAAATGAAAAGGCATGGAGGCATTACTCTTTCACTGTATGCGCTATCTGCTTTTTGGTCTGTGATTTCAATCTTTTGTTTTGTGACAGTTTATAGATTTGCATTTGAAACTATTTCTGTTAGTTATTTATCAATTCTTATGTCGCTTCTTTTTTTAGGTGGAATGGTAAGTTCTATTGTTACTTCATATCTTTTTAAGGGACGTGTAGAACTTGGGGCAATTCCGTTAGGTGCTATTTGTGCATCAATTTCTATTTTGTGTTTTTCGTTTTTTCCTCCAACATCACGTGTTAATTTTATTTTGTCATTTTTTATTGGATTTAGTTTAAGTTTTTTTATATTGCCGACACTTGGCTATGTTCAAAATAAATTTCCAAATAAAAGTTTAGGAAGATTTAATGCGACAATGTTAATGATAATGGTTTTCTTTGCTTCAATAGTCGTTGGCGCATTTATCTTTACAGGATTTGCTTTTGGCGTTTCAGATAAAATTATTTTACGAATAGTTTCCATTATTAGTATAATTTTAACGCTTCATGCGTGTATTGCTTTGCCAAAATTATTTGTTCGTTGTGTTGTTTGGGTGCTTGTAAATTCAGTTTATAGGTTGCAACTCATAGGAATCGAAAATATTCCAAGAAAAGGTGGGGCAATTTTAGTTTGTAATCATTTATCGTATTTAGACCCATTTATTATTATGGCATCTATTTCAAGATCAGTTAGATTCTTAATTTATGATAGTATTTATAATTTAAAATATGTAAAGCCAATTGCAAAAGTGTTAAGAGCAATACAAATCCCAGAAAAATGTACTAGAGATAGTGTAAGAGCTTTAGAGGAGGCATCGCAGGCTGTAAAAAAAGGTGAGATTGTAGTAATTTTTGCAGAGGGACAAGTTTCAAGAGTTGGAAATATGCTTCCTTTTACAGCAGGATTTACAAGAATTGCGAAAAAAACAAATGTACCTGTTATCCCTCTTTGCCTTGATAGGATTTGGGGGAGTAGTTGGATTTTAAATGATGGAAAATTTAAAAGAAGTATGCCAAAAGAGCTTCCGTATCCTTTAACAATTTTGGTTGGGACTCCGATAAAAGAAAGGGCAAACGCTTATAAAGTAAGAAGAGCAGTGCAAGAGTTGGGGGCAGAAGCTGCAAAATATAAAAAAGAAGTTTTTCAACTGTTGCACACATCTTTTATAAGGTCTGCAAAAAGGAAACCATTTAAAAAAATTATAATGAATGCGACAGGGCTTTCTTTAAATTATATTACTACGTTAGGAATGTCTCTTTTAATTTCTAAAAAATTAAAAAAAGAATTTAAAGATGATAAGTTTGTGGGAATTATGATTCCACCATCAGTTGAGGGAGTGCTTGTTAATATTGCGTTATATTTTACAGGGAAAATCCCAGTAAATTTAAATTATACTGCAGGAAATGATTTTTTATTATCTGTTGAAAAACAAACAGGAATGAAAAAAATTATTACAGCAAAAAAAGTTTTGGAAAAACTAAATAAAGAAAAAATGGATTCAATGATTTTTTTAGAAGAGATGTTATCAGGAGTAAAAAAATCAGAAAAGATAAAATATGTTTTATATGCACTTTTATTGCCACAATTTTTAATAGAGAAAATATTTTTAACGAAAAGACCATCAAGATATGATATGGCAACAATTATTTTCTCTAGTGGCTCAACGGGGGATCCAAAAGGTGTAATGCTTTCTCATGATAATATTACATCAGATATTGAAAGCATGCTTTCAACAGTACATTTTTATGCAAATGACGGGATCGTCGGAATTTTGCCATTCTTTCATTCTTTTGGCTTTGCTGTAACGTTGTGGCTTCCTCTTTTAAGGGGTTTTAAGACTTGTTACCACTCAAATCCGCTAGATGCGACGACGGTTGGAAATATGATTGAGAAAAACAAACTTACGATATTAGTAGCTACAGGAATGTTTATGGCTACATATATAAGAAAATGTAAAGAAGAACAATTTAAAACATTACGTTTTGTTGTGGCAGGAGCTGAAAAATTGCAAAAGAAGATTGCAGAAGATTTTACTGAAAAGTTTGGTTTAAAAATTTATGAAGGTTATGGTTGCACAGAGCTTTCGCCTGTTGCTACGGTAAATTTATTTAATGCTTCTGGATATTGGAAAGAACAAAAAGGCGTAAAAGACGGTACTGTTGGACGTCCAATGACACAGATTTGTGCAAAAATTATTTCTTTAGATACGGGTGAGGAACTTGGCCCAAATCAAGAAGGAATGTTATGTATAAAAGGTCCAAATGTTATGATGGGATATTATGGAGAACCTAAACTTTCAGTAGAAGTTTTAAAAGATGGTTGGTATATCACTGGAGATATAGCAATTTGCGATGAAGAAGGTTTTATAAAAATAGTAGATAGAGTCTCTAGATTTAGCAAAATTGCGGGCGAAATGATTCCGCATATAAAAGCCGAAGAAGCCATACAAGAAATTTACGGAAGTGTTGAAAGATGCTGTGTCGTAACTGGAGTGCCCGACGGTAAAAAAGGAGAAAAATTAGTTGTTCTTCATACAATGGAAAATATAGATCCAAAAGAGATAACGAAAAAGTTACAAACAATGGGACTTGCAAATCTTTGGATTCCAAAGCCAGATGATTATAGGAAAATTGAAAGCTTTCCAGCGCTTAGTACGGGAAAACTTGATTTAAGAGGCATTAAAAAATTAGCAAAAGAATTGTTTAGTGAGGAATAAGGAAAAAGTTATAGAAAAAAATTAAAAAATAATGAAAATAAGATGTAACATTTTTTCATTATTTTATATAACTTTTGATGTGGGCTGAGGATAGACAATGTTTTTTTAGAAAAACAAGTTCGCCTTTTTGGGTAGAAGATTTTTAATGCTCTTAATTTTCGTATTTTTAAAATTTGAAGTGTCATTTCTATTTAGTAAAATACACTTGACAGAAACGACCCGTTGAATTTTAAATAGCTATTTTTTTGGTCGAAAGAAATAGCAAACTCCTTTTTGAAAGGAATATTATGAGTAATTTAAAAGACGTCGTTGGCTTGTTTGGAACGTGTGGAACGTCGCTGTGGAGAGATCCTGTGATGGAGGAGCTTGCAGTGGCTGGAATTGAATTTTTCAATCCAGTCGTCCCCGATTGGACGCCTGAATGCGCGACAATTGAGGCAGATCATCTTGCGACAGACAAGGTAATATTGTTTGTCGTGACAGGTGAGACCGAAGGCTTTGGCTCTCTGGCAGAAACGGGTTGGG
>CAZHSB010000013.1:28028-38051 GCA_964534945.1 uncultured Bdellovibrionales bacterium
TTGGGACTGTTTCTCGAGGACAAAAAACATTTTTCGTGATTGAGGATTATCCTGATGGAAATCCTAAATCTGACTCGAATAGAGCCCGAAAGCTTGTTAGGGCTCATGCAGAAAAAGCAGGAGTTGAGTTGTTTTTGACAATTGAAGAGGCAACTCAAGCCGTGATTAAGTTCATGAAACAGTGATCTTAATTTATCCTTTAAAGAGCATGACTTTAAGGTTTTTTAACGAAAGTTTATAATATCTTCAGCCTGCTCTTTTCTTAAATTTAATTTTAACTTATATTTTCGTATCTTTAATTATCAGAAAATCTTGATATTTTCCTTTATTATCTTAAACTTACTAAAAGTTGCTTTTTTTTCTCTAACGCATTATTATCTAAAGCTTGAGGGTGCTTATAGAGTAAAAAGCATGAAAGAGGGGAGATTTTAAAATGACATCATTAAGTAAAAAAACAAAGGCAAGACGAGCAATGAGAGCAAATACATTGCTTAAAAAACGAAAAAAAGATGAGAAATTAAAACAAGCTAAACAAGATAAAATTGTTGTAGTTAAATAGTTTTAATATAGACAAATTTTTGTAAAAATTTTTGTTATTTTTAAAAGGCGATTTTATTTAGGTCGCTTTTTTTATATTTTTTTGAAGCGATATTATAAGATTTACCGATTTATTTTTTTTGGGTGTTTGTTAAATAAAAAAAGAGAAGGTAGAAGAAAGGCAGAAAATGATTTTTTTTGAATCATTGATTTTTGTAGTTGCCATGGCAGAGTTTTTTGGTAAAACAGTCTGTATCAATACGCTGACAGAAGCAATTCAAGCTATGATTTGGGGAATAGTCGTCTTTTGTTTCATGATTGATCTATATAGAATTATGAAATTTTCTGATGAATCCGACCTTGATGATCAAGGCTTGGATGCAATCGTTGAAACAAAGTGGAAAAAAGGGCGAAAAATCCGTTTTGGATTTTTTCTCTTGGCTATCCTGATTACTTGTGTGCTTTAGCGCATTAGTAGTCCAAAATGTGGCGAAAAAAGGTTTTTCTTTTTTTATTAATCTAAATTCCCACATTTTTCTTAGATCATTTCAAAACTTAAAAATATTTAAAAAATCAAATTCAAAATTTTTCTTGATAATTCGTGTAAACCTTTTTACAGTATTTGTGTATTATAAATTCTTTTTAAAGGGACTTTGGTTATGCTATATACAAATGAAAATCACACGAAGTTAAAATCAAATTATCTTTTTGCAGAAGTTGCAAAACGAGTTTCTGAATTTAAAAAAAATAATCCAGATAAAGATGTGATAAGTTTAGGCATTGGAGATGTTACAAGACCGCTTCCAAAAGCTTGCGTTGAGGCAATGATAAATGCTTCAAAAGAAATGGGAGATGAAAAAACTTTTAAGGGATATCCAGAATACGAAGGTTATGATTTTTTAATAAATAAAATTATTGAATTTGACTATAAATCACGAGGAATCGATCTTGATAGAAATGAAATTTTTGTATCAGATGGCGCAAAGTCAGATACTGCAAATATTCAAGAGCTTTTTTCTATAAATACAAAAATTGCAGTTACGGATCCTGTATATCCTGTATATGTAGATAGTAATGTTATGGGTGGAAGAAGTGGAGAATTTAAAGATGGCAGATGGTCAAATATTACTTACCTTGAATCATTAGAAGAAAATAATTTCGTTGCAGAAATTCCAAAGGAAAAAGTTGATATCATTTATCTTTGTTTTCCAAATAATCCAACAGGAGCTTCGATAACAAAAGATCAATTAAAGAAATTTGTAGATTATGCAATAAAAAATGAATGCTTAATTATTTACGATGCAGCTTATGAAGCTTTCATCACAACGCCAAATGTGCCTCATAGTATTTATGAAATTGAGGGGGCAAAAAAAGTAGCTATCGAATGTAAAAGCTTTTCAAAGACGGCAGGGTTTACAGGCGTAAGATGCGCTTATATGGTTATACCACAAGAAATAGAAATATTTGATTCTATTTCAAACCAACTTATGAATTTAAATAGACTTTGGTATAGAAGACAAGCTACAAAATTTAATGGAGTTTCCTATATAACACAAAGAGGTGCAGAAGCAATATACTCTAAAGATGGACGTATTGAAGTTCAAAATACAATTAATTATTACCTTGATAATGCAAAAATTATCAAAAATGCTTTGCAAAAAGCAGGATTAAAAGTTTTTGGCGGAATAGATTCCCCATATCTTTGGGTAAAAACTTTACATAACATGACTTCATGGGAGTTTTTTGATTATACTCTTCAAAATCTTAATATCGTAAGTACTCCAGGAAGTGGTTTTGGTAGGGCAGGCGAAGGCTTTTTTAGATTTACATCATTTGCAAGTAGAGAAAAAACAGAGATTGCCTCTAAAAGATTTGGGAAAATCTAGATGAATATTGTTTAAATAAATAATAATTAATACCAGAAAAAGAGGAGAAATAAAAAATTTCTCCTCTTGAATTTTTTATTTTTTTTGTTATTCAAAAATATTTGGCAGATAAGTTTCTAAAAACTCAATATTTTCTTCAGAATTAATTCTTGACCACCAAGAATTTTTCCCAGCATTATAACCACAAAATTGATCGTCTCCCCAAGATGTTACTCCAAAAAGCTTCCAAGTCCCCTCTACGTAGACTGCCAGTGGCCCACCAGAATCTCCACTGCATGTATTGGAACCTCCGAATGCGCTATTATACTGAACATATATTCCTGTGTTTGTTACATTGTTAATACTGGCAAAACCGCCACTAAAACTTGTAGTAGTTGGGTTCCAATCTGAGATTCCATATCCAATCATTGCACCAATTTTACCATTGTTTGCAGTGTAGCTTTTTCCCACAAGAGGAAAAGGAGTTGCCGATAAATCTTTATTTATAAAAATCAATGCAATATCTCCTTTTTCGGGATTATCTTGATTGTTAGAATCATAACTAGGATTTGCATGCCATGAACTTGCATTGTAAGTGCTCCCTAAAAAGCTAATAACTATTTGTTGTATTTCGGAATGGTCGTTATTAGAAAGGCAATGGGATGCAGTTAAAAAAGCATTTGGGGCTATTAATGTTCCTGTGCAAAGATATGTTTTATCGTCATTAGAAAATTTAAAAGATAACTTGGCCACGATACTCGTCAAAGGTTCACAAATTTCTCCGTTTAAAACTTTAACCTTAGGCTCATTGGCAGTATAAACTTCACAAGATATCTTTGCAGTTTTATAATTTTTACAAGTTTTAGTTTGAAGATACGCATTTTTGAATTTTAAAAATTTCTTGTAATAAATCTTTTTTGAAAGAGGGTTTATAGTAGATAAATATTTTTTTCTATTTAAAATTCTATTATTTTTAAATTTTGTTAGCCTTTTATCGATATTTAATATTGTATACTCCCCACTGGCATTAAGTTGTCCAAGCTTTGTGGTCGTTGGGTAATAAAGGCATGAAAATTTTGTTCCTTCGATTTCAGATACTTTTAATAAATCATTATTTGTGAAAGCAAAGGCATTTGATGTAATAAACAAAAGAATAATGAATATCGTTGCGATAGTTTTTTTCATAAGTAAGTCCTTTTTCTTATAAAGTCTAAACTTTAGTAAACATCGCAACTTTTTTTTTAAAGCTTAATATTTTGTGCCTAAATAAATTTTCTATGATAATTTTTATGTTATTCGAAAATATTTGGCAGATAAGTTTCTAAAAACTCAATATTTTCTTCAGAGTTGATTCTTGACCACCAAGAATCTTCCCCGTCGTAATAGCCACAATATGTATCGTCTCCCCAAGATGTTACCCCAAATAGCTTCCAAGTCCCATCTACATAGACTGCTAATGGTCCTCCAGAATCTCCACTGCATGTGTTTGATCCAAATGTGCTGTTGTATTTAACATGTATTCCTGTGTTTGTTGTTCCCGTTATCGTCGAAAATCCTCCACTAAAACTCATAGTATATGGTTGGAAATCTGAAATTCCATGCCCAATCATTGTTCCGACTTCTTCTTCGTCTGCCGAGAATGCCTTATCTACAAGAGGAAATGGTTGTACAGATAATTTTTGATTTATAAAAACTAATCCAATATCTCCTTTTTCGAAATTGTCGTTGTTATAATTAAAATTAGGATTTGCATACCAAGAAGTCGCATCGTATGTATTTCCCATAAATTTAATAGATATCCCCTTTAAATCTTGATCATAAACGCAGTGAGCTGCAGTTAAAAAAGCATTTGGAGCTATTAATGTTCCTGTGCAAAAAGAACTTCTATCTGAGAATTTTAAATATATTTTTGCGACAATGCTTGTTAGGTCATTACATGTTTGCCCATATAAAACTTTTACATTAGGTTCTTGTGCTGTATAAATTTCACAAGATATTTTTGCGGTCTTATAATTTTTACAGTCTCTTGTTTGAAGATACGCATTTTTAAATTTAATAAATTTTTGATAATAAATTTTTCTTAAGGAAGAATTTTTTTCAGATAAATATTTCTTTTTGTTTAAAATTCTATTAGCTTTAAATTTTAAAAGCCTTTTACGAATATCTAATTTTTTATACTCTCCACTTGCAGTTAATTCTCCAAGTTTCGTAGTCATTGCATAGTAAAGGCATGAAAATTTTGTTCCTTCAATTTCAGATACTTTTAATAAATCATCAGTTGTAAGAGAAAAAGAACTTGATGTGATAAATAAAGTAGTAATGAGCATAATAACAATTTTTTTCATAAGCAAAGCCTTTTTATATAAACTTTATTAACCATAGCAACGTTTTAATTATTTGAAAATACCTGGTAAATAAGTTTCTAAAAATTCGATATTTTCTTTAGAGTTAATTCGTGACCACCAAGAATTATCCCCATTAAAATAACCACAATGTTTAGTCTCGTCATCTCCCCATGATGTTATTCCAAAAATCTTCCATGTACCATCTGTGTAAACTGCTAAGGGGCCTCCCGAATCTCCATTACATACGTTTGAACCTCCAAATGTGCTGTTGTATTTAACATGTATTCCTGTGTTTGTTGTTCCCGTTATCGTCGAAAATCCTCCACTAAAACTCATAGTATATGGTTGGAAATCTGAAATTCCATGCCCAATCATTGTTCCGACTTCTTCTTCGTCTGCCGAGAATGCCTTATCTACAAGAGGAAATGGTTGTACAGATAATTTTTGATTTATAAAAACTAATCCAATATCTCCTTTTTCGAAATTGTCGTTGTTATAATTAAAATTAGGATTTGCATACCAAGAAGTCGCATCGTATGTATTTCCCATAAATTTAATAGATATCCCCTTTAAATCTTGATCATAAACACAGTGAGCGGCGGTTAAAAAAGCATTTGGAGCTATTAATGTCCCTGTACACAAATGCATATGGTCTTGAAAAACTAGAAATATTTTTGCAACAATACTTGTTGAACTGTCACATCTTTCACCATTTAACACTTTAGGGCTATTATTTTTTTTTGCTGTATAGATCTCGCATGATATCTTTGCAGTTTCATAATTTTTACAATCCATTGTTTGAAGGTATGCATTTTTAAATTTAGATAATTTTCGATAGTAAGCTTTCTTTAAAGAAGAATTTTTTTTCGGATAAATATTTCTTTTTATTTAAGTTTCTATTAGCTTTGAATTTTTGAAGTTGCCTGTTGATATCAGATATTTTAAGATTCCCAGTTTTCGTTACTTCTCCAAGCTTTGTCATCGTTGGATAATAAAGACATAAAAAGTTAGTTCCTTTGATTTCTGATATTTTTATTAGGCTCTCGTCCTCAAACGCAAAAGCGTTCGGAATTATAAATAGGATAATAATGGCTATTGTCGTGATAAATTTTCTTATAAGCCAATCCTTTTTTTTAAGTCTTAAACTTTTCTAATCATCGCGATTCCTGTCAAAACCGTGGGATTATATATCAAAATAATTCTTTGTACAAGAAATTTTTTTGCGGGATATTGCTTTTTTGATAATTTTGCTAAAGTTTAAATGAAAAAATTCCGATAGTAGCTACATGGTGGATTCTATTTATAATATTGCTTTAAATTCTATAAATATAGCATCAACGAAAGCTAATTCTTATGCTCAAAATTTGTCAAATTTCAACGAGAATACAGATATTGTTAGTGATATTATTGGAATGAACAATTCAAAAAGACAAGTTCAGGCTAGCGCGGAGCTTATAAAAGTTACTCAGAATATGCAAAACACCATATTGGATATCTTTGCATAAAAATCTTATAGATTAACTAAGTTATTAAATAGTGTTGAAAAAAAAATATTACATGTTATTACTATGTAAGTATATTTTTTATGTTTTAATATGTTTGATTTCGATTTCTTCTTATCACAAAGCGGAGCAAATATTTATATTTTTTTGTTCCTAAGTCTTTTGGCGGGTGCTTTTGGATTGCCGATTCCTGAAG
Organism: uncultured Bdellovibrionales bacterium; assembly: GCA_964534945.1. GTDB lineage: Bacteria > Bdellovibrionota_C > UBA2361 > UBA2361 > CAKMMH01 > CAZHFA01. The sequence continues at coordinate 34,474 of CAZHSB010000013.1, forward strand.
ATATCCCCCTAATGGCTGCAGGCGTATTATTACATGAACATCAAGCAAAGATGCTTCCTATATTCATAATTTGCTATTTTGGAATTTTAATTGGGGACTTTGTAATTTATTCTGCGGGGAGATTTTTTGGTCCAAGCCTATGTCGCACGAAGTGGTTTCAAAAAAAGATCAAAAAAATTGGATTAAAAAAAGTTCGTTCAAGGTTAGAAAATAGAAGACTATTAACCATTTTTATCGCAAGACACCTTTTTTGGATTAGAACGGCCACGTTCTTAATTTGTGGCCTTGTAAGGATAAAACCAATAAAGTTTATAATTGCAGATGCAATCGCTGCATTAATTAGTATTCCGATTATGATATCTTTGGGTTTTTTCTTTTTTGCTAGATTAGAAGAAATGTTAGGACATGTTAAAAAAGCAGAAGGTATGATCTTAATAGTTCTTGTTGCCCTTGTTGCTGGAGCAATACTGTACAAGTTAAGGAAAAAACGCACGCTAACGCCTACAAAAAGATGTCGCTTGGAAGAGAAATAAATATTTTACCTAGTATTTATCATAAAATTAAAAGAACGCAGTAATATATAAAAAACTATTTTATAAATTAAGAAAAGAGGTTAAACTGAAAAAAGGCAGTGAAGTTTTTGCTTTTAATTTTTTAGGTTTTTCAAAGGTTTTGTATTTTTTTTATAAATTTGTAAAAGTTTTGTAACAAGTAATTTTTTTTTAAATTTTTAAGAAACATCAGCGAGTTATTTGCATCTTGATTAAAAAGAGGCGGGACAACCGCAAGGGATTTTTAGAGGTTTTATACGATATTTTGTAAAATTTTTTATAAAGTGTCCTTAACGAAGGTAAACTACTGTGGGTATGAATGAAAATTTAAAAGAATCTTTTTTCAACGATCAAAATTCTGTCTTACTTGAAAGCGATAGATCAAGTGATATCGTTAATCAGAATGTTACATCAAAAATTTTGTCTGATACTTTAAATCAAAAAAGTGATAAGCAAAATATTCCAGATATTGTTCTTGAAGATTGCCTAAAATTTTTAACGAAACCTTGTGTTGATGTTCATGGAAATGAAGTTAATTTATATATAACATTTTCTCTTGATAATGCTTTTTCCACTTATACATCATTTTATATATATTTTGGAAGTTATGACGACGTTTCAGATAATTGGGAATCATTAAAAGTAGAAAATAGTGAAATTCGAAAAAATGATCAAGGGACTTATACTATTCATAAAAAATGGATAATTCCTTATAAGGGAAATTTTGGTGCTACTGTTTTTGCATCATATCCAACAAATCAGAAACCAGTATGGCAAGGGACAAAAAACGATGATGCTAAATTTAGAATTGAAAATGATGATTTTTTTACTATAGAAAAGATATTAAAAAGACGTGCAGACTACAAATGTGGCGCTCAAAAATTATTGCTCGATGGCATGAAAAAATATTCTTCATTTAAAGAATTGATCTTTGCATTGCGTGATAATCCAAACGCAAGATATTTATCAGAAATTTTGTATGAGACAACACATCAAGATCAAAAATTAAGAGATACTATTTCTGATTATTACAAAAAAGCAAAAAAAGATTATTTGTCTGAACACAGTTATCGTGCTGTTTCTTCTGCAAAAGAACTTTATGAAATGCTTGATAATTTAGGCCTTAGAGAAGTCGTTTTTGTTGCGCCTGAAGGTCCTCATGCTACAAGTGGAGGATTGGCCGAAGTTATGAAAGGATTACTAAAGGCAATTTCAAATAAGGGAATAAGTGTAACGTTAATAAGTCCGCTTTATGAATATGATCAGGGAAGTAAGCATTCTCCTGCAGATTATACTTTAAAAATGGGAGTTAAATTAGGTAATCATATTTTAAAGCCAAGATATATGGGAGAAATTAGTATTCCTTTTGGAAAGACTTCTTGTATTAGGACAGGAAATACAATACAAAATGCTTTTCATGCACGTGCTACAGTTCATATTGCTAAACAGGACAATTTTAAACTTGTGCTTTTAAGATCTAAACGTTTGGCAGATTATTTATATGCACAAATCAATCCGGACGAGCAATTAAGGCGTGCAATATTTTTGTCTCGAGGGGCTTTAGAGGTAATTAACAACCCGATATTTGACTTAAATCCACAGGTTATAGTATCAAATGATTGGATAACAGGATTAATTCCTCCATTATTAAAATTGGATTCTAGATATTCTAATTCAAAAAATTTGAAAGATGTTAAAACAATTCATATGATTCATAATTGTGGAAGAGATTATCATGGAAACATTCCTGTTAATTATCGCGGAGAAAATCTTTTTCAAATGTTAGAGCTTGATCCTGTTCATATGTCAGGATTAGTAAATCCTACAAATAAAGGATTATTAAATTTAACGGCTTCTGCAATTTTCCATTTAAATGGAGCATTGCTTACAGTAAGTCGTCCTTATGCTGAAGAATTTTTAGATTGGAATAAGGGGGAGGGGTTAACAGATTTAATAAAAACAAAACCAGGAGCTCTTTTTGGAATTAGTAATGGAATTGATCAAATTTCTATAAGAAGAAAAGTTATTGATCTTGGAACAAATGATTATGAAGATTTAATTTCTCCAGAAGATGATAAGGCTTATTATTCAAAAATTGTAACGTTTAAAAATAGGATAAAAGAAAAACTTCAAAAAGATTTAAATTTAGAAGTTAATCCAAATGCAAAATTATTTTCATTCATAGGGAGAATTGCTGAACAAAAAGGCATCGAACTTATGTATAATAGACCTGCTGGGCAAGATGTTTCTGTGCTTGAGGCAATTTTAATAAATTATCCAGAATCGCAATTTATTATTGCAGGACCATATACAGAAGGGGATAATCATGCGAGAAATTTAAAAAATTGTATTGATTATTTATCATCAAAATACCCAAATAGAATTCGAGGAATTTATAATTTTGTATCCCACGATTATGCTATAGAAATTCACGCGGGAAGTGATTTTTTTATGATGCCATCAAGATATGAACCAGGAGGAATAACTCAACTTGAAGCCATTGCTTGTGGAACATTAGTAGTCGGGCGTAATGTTGGTGGAATTTCTGCTACGCTTCATAACTTTGGAGATCTTTCCGATGAAAGTAATGCATTCATGTTTGATACATATACATCAGATGCTTTTTATCAAGCAATGTGTTATGGATTAAATACTACAAAAGATGATGAATTAAGAAAGACTTTAATTCTACAGGCAACAAAATCACGTCACGATTGGAATTATAGAGTAAAAAGTCATATAGCGCTTTTCCAGTATGTACAAGGTATTTTTAATCCATATGAATCTTATGAGCACTTGGAAGAGAAGCTGAAGCTTTGTAATAAGTCCTGTACCTTCTAGTTTTAGGCGCTGATTTTCGCGATAATTGAAAAAAAATGAGAGGACTTCGCCTCCTCAATATACTATAGTATTATTTCGTCGGCTCACCTCCCATTGTTTTTCCAATTCTCATCGAAAATCAGCGCCTAAAACGATATTGGTAATGATTCTTTCGCGATAATTGAAAAAAAATGAGAGGACTTCGCC
>CAZHSB010000014.1:0-36670 GCA_964534945.1 uncultured Bdellovibrionales bacterium
GGTTTACTATATTTAAATTGTATACTTTTAAACCTGGCACAACAGTTAAAGTAAGAGATTTAAAATACGATTTAAATTTCTCTAAATATGTAAACTATAAAGGCGCAGAAATAGAGATAAAAGATGTTACTCCAAAAAGAATTAGATATGTGGTTAGAGCGCCTTTCAAAGGTCGCCAAGATAATTTTTAAGTAGTGATTTTCGAGAAAATATTAAAAAAAATATGGAGGGCTTTGCCTTTGTGGGGGAAATGTATAGTTTTGAATTCATGATGCATAGTTTTAAAAATGTTAATTTAAAAAATACTAATTTTTTGCATTCTTTTTTTATTTGATTTATCGCCAGACATAAGTTTTTAGATGCGACCTTTGAAGTCGCACAAAATGCGCCAATATTTTTAAAATTTTTAAAAAATTCTGTCAAAAAAAGAATATTTTTTACCATAGCGATTTTCATATCTCTTTGTTAAAATCTATGAAAGTAAAAAGTTTAATATAATATTTTTTTATATAGAGTAAATTATTAGGAGGCATTAATGAGCCAAAATTGGATCGATTTTAAAGATAATTTTTATTTTGATAATAAAACTGAATTTTCTATTGATTTAGGAAACATTGGAATATCTAAAGAAATAAAAGAAAAATTTTCTGAGCTTTTTTTAAAAGCATTTCAAGAAATGCAAGAGCTTGAAAAAGGAGCGATTGCTAATATAGATGAACATAGAATGGTGGGACATTATTGGCTTAGAAATCCGACTTTGGCGCCAAATGTGGAGATAAAAGATGATATTAAAAATGTGATTAATGATATAAAAAACTTCTCAAAAAAAGTTCATGAAGGAGAAATATTAACAACAAACAAAGAAAAATTTTTATATTTATTAGTAATTGGAATTGGTGGCTCTGCACTTGGTCCTCAATTTTTAAGTAATGCATTAAGTTCGTCTGGCGATAAAATGGATGTTTTCTTTTTTGATAATACAGACCCAGATGGAATGCAAAAAACAATTGATAAAATTCCAGATTTAAAGAAAACTTTGTGCGTCGTTATATCAAAATCTGGAGGAACAAAAGAAACGAGAAATGGGATGTTAATTGCTCAAGAATGCTTTAAAAATTTAAATATAGATTTTTCAAAACATTTTGTAGCAGTAACTTGTAAAGGAAGTTTGCTTGATAATACTGCAAAAGAAGAAAAATGGCTTAAAGTATTTCCAATGTGGGATTTTGTTGGCGGAAGAACGAGTGAAACAAGCGTTGTGGGACTTTTGCCAGCAGCATTGCAAGGATTTGATATTGATGAATTCCTATCTGGTGCTGCCTATATGGATTCTTTAACGCGAGAACATGAAATATCAAAAAATCCTTCTGCATTATTGTCTCTTATCTGGTATGTCGTCGGAGAGGGGAAAGGTAAAAAAGATATGGTAATTTTACCATATAAAGATAGACTAGAGCTTTTCTCAAAATATCTTCAACAACTAATTATGGAAAGTCTTGGAAAAAAAGAAGACAGATCTGGAAATTTTGTTTATCAAGGAATTTCAGTTTATGGAAATAAGGGATCAACTGATCAACATGCTTATATTCAACAATTAAGAGACGGTTTAGATAATTTTTTTGTAACATTTATTCAAGTTCTAAATTCGAAATCTTCTATTGCATCTTCTGATGATATTTGTAAATTCCAAGTTGAGAAAAACACTGATGCAGGAGATTATTTATTTGGCTTTTATCAAGGAACACAAATCGCCCTTACAGAGGGAGGGAAACAAGCGTGCACAATTACAATTAAAGAATTGAGTCCTTATTCTGTGGGTATGTTAATTGCACTTTTTGAAAGGGCCGTTGGATTTTATGCGTCACTTATAAATGTTAATGCATATCATCAGCCAGGAGTTGAGGCAGGTAAAAAAGCTGCAGCAAAAATCTTGGATTTAAAATTAAAAATTGAAGATTTTTTAACTAAAGCCGATATGCCAAAATCATTAGAAGATATCGCTTTTAGCTTAGAAGAAAATAATAATATGACTGTAATTTTTAGAATTTTAAGACATCTTATTGCGAATGGCAAAATAAAAGAATCAGAAAAAGATGATAATGTATTTGTTAGAAGATACATGCATAAATAATTAAAATCTTTCTCTTATAAAGATGCTAGAAAGAAAAGAAATAAGACTTAAAATAATAAAGTACATGCTTATATCTTGTTTCGTCTTTATTTTTCCAGTAGAAACTAAGTCTTTTTTACTTGGATTTATTTTACCAGATGATTTTGATACTAATAAATTTAGAAGTGAAATATTAGATGATAAATGTTTTTCTTCTGAAAGGTTTTTGTTTTCTAAATCAAAAATAATAGGAGATTCTTTTTTGCCTTTATAGTTTAAAATTACCTTATATGCACCTTTTTTGGGAGTGTCGTATTTCGCTACAAAATGTCCTAAATCAACTTCCTTTAATTCTAAAAATTTTGGATTTTTATTTGGCGCGATAATTTCTAAAGCTAAATCTTTAGAAGAGACATTGCTAAATAAACTTAGATCTAAATACAATAATCCATTTTTTACATAATGAGAAAAATCATAATCTAAAATATTTTTAGACGTACTATTTTTGTTTGCTAAAAGATTAGATAAAATTTGTTCCCAAAATAAATGGATATCGTGCCAAGAAATCCAATTTGAAGACCAACGACCATTCATGTCAGATGTAAAAGCCACCGATTCTCCAAGTCCTATTTTTTTACTGATAAGAAGCGGGGCATTTTCCGCAAAGCTTGATAAAAATAATTCTGTAGTTGCCCCATCTTTTGGATATGTCACAACAAATCCTTTTAATGTTGGAAAATTTGTAAGAGAAGTGTTTTTTAAATTGTGTATTTTTACATCATATATATTTTCTTTTAGGGCGGGATCTTCTTTCATAAGATCTAAATCTTTCATAAAAATATTTGGAAGCGTGCTTATGTTGTTTGTTTGATAAAAATTTCCTTTTCCTATTTTTGCCATTTCTTTTAATAACTCCGAACCAGTAGTTTCTCCAAGCAAAATTGTAGAAACAGTTCCTCCTGTCATTCTAATAATTGTTGTTGTATCTAAAAATGTTTGAGGATTTCCGGGGACTTTTCCATCTGTTAAGATGATGACATGTTTCCTCCCTGCTCGTACTTCACTTAACATATCAATGGCATCATTCATCGCAGGCAATAGATTTGTTCCGCCATATGGAGATAAAACGTTTAAACTTTCAAGCGCCACTTGACGTGCTTCTCCTGTTCGACTTATCGGGAAAACAGTAAAAGAATTTGTATTAAAGCCTACGATGCCCACATAGTCGTCATTATTTAAATTATTTATTAATTTTTTTGCAGAAAGTCTTAAAAATTCTATTTTTGAATCATTTTCCATACTTCCAGAACAATCAAGAATTAAAGCGATGGCTAAATTAAGTCGTATAATTTTTTTCTGAGATTCTTGAACTGTGACAGGTAAGATTTCTTCAATTTTTGTATTTTTATATCCTCCCAATCCAAAAGAATGTTCGCCTCCAATCATTAAAAATTTACCACCATCATTTATCCATTTTACAAGCTTTTCTGCGTTTTGATTTCCAAGTTTGCCATAGGGGAAATTATTAAGAATAATAACTTTGTATTTTTGAAGATTATCAAAATTATTTTCTATATTGTAATCAGATATAAAATTAAATCCTGTGTTTTTAAGTATATTTTCTAAAAAATGAGCATCTTGTAAAGAATTGCTAAGTAGCAGAATACTTTCTTTTTTAATAGCCGTTATGTTTATGTTCTTTATTTCTAAAATATTCCCAGAATTATCAAAAATTTTTATAATAAAATTATTTATTCCATTTTTTAATGATTCAGAATTTATTTCTTGAATAGTATATTTTAGATTATCAATCTTGATTTTCTTTTGAAATATTTCCTTATCATTTTGTAAGACAATTATATTGGAGGTTAGTTTATTTTTATTGCTTTTTGCTAATAAATGTATTTTTGCTCTTTTATTGGTGGTTTCTATTGGCGAAAAGTGTGTTTTTAAATCCAAATAATTCTCCGTATTAATTTTTTGTTTTGAAAAATCAGGGATTAGTGGATAAACTTTTATTTTAAACGATGAAGACGATGTGCTTAAAAAATGTAATAAATTTTCATTGGTTTCAAAACCATCGGTATAAAGAATAATTTTCTTAAAAATATTTTGTGAAATGATCTTTTCAATATTATCTTTTAAGCTTGTTTTCCCTAAATTTAAAGATTTCCACGAATCTTTAAGCATTGCTATATTTTTTAATTCATTAATATCTATAGTAAATGGAGATAATTTTTCTGAGAAAAGAAAAATTTTATCTTCTGCTTCGTAAAGAGGCGCTATGCGCTTATAAATATTTTCATCTGGCATACTATTAGAAATATCTATTAAAAAAGCTGATTTTTTTAAAGTTTCTTTTTTAAACATGAAAGGAAAAGATAATGCACAAAGTAAAAAGGAACATGAGAGAATTTGTAAAGTAAAAGAGAGCTCCTTTTTACATGTGAATTTTATAATGCCAATAAAAAGTACACTTAAAAAAAGTGATAAATAAAATAAACTTTGATTTTCAAAAAAGATTTTCATTTATTTCCTTTTTTTAGTAGTAAGAAAAATAGTTCTATCAAAATTAAAGAAAGCAGAATTTTCGTTAAAATATTATTTAAAAAATTTGCATTTTTAATATCTTTTTTCTGAATATTTAAATTAACTCTTAAATTGATGGGGCGCGACTCTAAGATGTTTGACTCATTTGTATCAAAAAAATTAAATGCTTGTTTTTGATTTTTAATAGTATAAAAGCTAGGTATTAAAATAGTTTTTTCTTCGTTTTTTTCTTTATATGAGAAAGGAATATTTTTATATGCTTCAAAAAAATTATCCTTTGATAAAAATTTTATTGAGTTTAAGAAAATAATCTTTGTATTTAAATTACTTTCTTTAAAAGGAAGGAGCGAAAATCCACTTAAAATATATTTTCTATTATTGTTTTCAATTATAGATAATAAAGGATCATCGTCTATTTTTAAAATATTTTGTGAATAATATTTGTTATCAATGTTTAACCCAATAGGTGAATGAAATATTAGATTCACAGGGTTTATATAAGTAATTAAAGAACTTCCTTCTTCAAAAGATGTTATAATCGATGATTTGTTTAAGGTGTTTTGGTAAAAATATGAATCTACGGGAGGAGTAATTATTAGTGATGGATTTTGGGGTAAGCTTTTTAAAGGAACGTTGTTAAAAACAATGATATCATTTTTATTTAATTTTTCTATTTCATTTTCTGAGATATCTTTTATTTTAAATGGAAGAGAAATTAATGTACTTATATCAATTTTTGGATTGCTTACTAAATAAATTTTCTTCTTTGAAGATTTATTTAAAATAAAAAAAGCCTCATTATCTTCTTCTAAGTTGTCAAGAGGAGATGATATCGTTATATTGCAGGCGGTTTCCCCCGAAAGTTTTGAGATTTTCTGAACATCAATTAAATTATTTTGTGGAAGTAATGATATTTTCTTTAAAGAATTAAATCCATTATCACACGTTATCTTTATATTAAGTTGACTTTCTTTTTCACAATATGATGATACTTCATAATGTACACTGTCAGAAATTATATTTAATTTTGAAATGGAAAAATTACAAAGATCTTTGTCTTTTTGAATAGTTGAAATGAAAATATTATCGTTTGTACCTTCATTAATATGCTTGTCGGTAAAAATGAAGATTTTTTTAAAAGTTTCTGTGTCAAATGCGATGTTTTCTAAATTATCATTTGAGTAAGAATTTTTCAGTGTTTCAATGAAGTTTGTTGCTTCAAAATCTTTTAAATATTTTGATTGAAAATTAAAATCAGAACTTTGTATTTTTATTAAGGAGTTGCTAGGAAGTGAACCTAAGGTATCTTTGGCTAAATTTTTCAAAAGGTCAAAGCTCGTTGTGTTGCCACTTGTCTTTAATTTTGTACTAAAAGAATTATCAATAAAAAATAAATATTTCTCATTATAGTTCTTAAAAGAAATATTCATAAAAATAAGAGTAAAAATAAACAAGATAAGAAGCTCATAAAAAAATCTTAATGGAATCTTTAATTTTTTCCCTTGTTCTTTTTTTTCTTTAATATCATTTAAGAGAAAGAAACTTGGGAAAATAATTTTTCTATTGCTATGAAATTTTAAGTAAATATAAAGTAAACATCCAAAAAGGATCGGAAATAAAAGAAAGCCATATGGCGTGTTAAATGTAAAAAACTTTAAGAACATAAATTACTTTCATTTAAAAACTTTAAAATATCATCATCTTCTTTTAATTCATAAAAATTTATGTCGTACTTATATGCGTATCTTCTTATTTTTCCCAAATGATTTTTGTAATTTTTAATATACTGAAGTTTTGCGTCACTATCGAGATTAAAAATTCTTTCTTCGTTAGTTTCACTATCTACAAAAGTTTCGCAAGTTTGTGGTATCAAATCTAAAAATTTTGGAGAAGTTATATTTATAAGGCTTATTTCTAAATTTTTTGCACGAAGTTTATCTATTCCTTCTTTTATGTCATCAAATGGTGTTAAAAAATCAGATATGCAAATGGCGATTCCTGGGAATTTGATTTTACTAAGAGGTAGCGACAATTTTTGGCTAAAAAAAGATTCTTGAGATGGCTTTATATCTTCAATGTTCTTTAAAACTAAACTAAAATTTTTGGCAGTCGAAAATTTAGAACTTAAAAATCCTCCTGAGGTCGCAATCGTTAGACTTTCATTGTTTATAAGTGCAATGTAACTTAATGCTGATGATATTTTTAATGCCTGTTCCCATTTTGTTGAATCTTTTGGTGTCGCCATTGAAGCGCTTGAGTCTAAATAAATAAAAAAATTAATGTTTTGATATTCTTTGAATTCTTTTATATAAAGTTTTTCTGTTTTTGCAAAAATATGCCAATCAATGTTTTTAGGATTATCACCTAACGTGTATGCTCTAAAATCTGAAAATTCAAGCCCAGAACCTTTTTTTATTGAAGAATGAATGCCTTGTTTTTTACCAAATTTTGATTTGTTTAGCTTAAAGCTTAAAAGCTCTAAATTCTTTAATATGTGACTTTCTAAGAATTCATTTAACATAAGTTACTGTAGTAACTTTACCTTAACTTGTCCTGTAGCAGTACTTCTTTCCTCTTCCACAAAAATTGTAATTTCATCTGCAGAAAGCAAGCTTTTATCTTTTTCAAGCTCAGGACTTTTTGTTAATACAATAATTTTCTTTACAGCATCATAAGTAGCTTCTTCGCTTCTTGCCTTTATTGTTGTTCCTTGTGTAATAAAAACATGTCCGATAGCTACGAGTTTTTCAATCTTATTATCTTTTGAATAATAACCTGTAACTTTATCAGCTTTTAATTCCATATTTTTATGTTTTACATCAACATTGCCATTGTATATAAAAATTCTTTCCTTTGCTTCAAGTGATAAGTTATCAGATGTGATATAAGTGGCTTCATTTTTAAAATCTAATTTTTCCATTTTTGGGAAAGCACTTTCAAAAACGTCTCCTTTTTTTGATTCTGTTTCTCCAATTACTAAAGAGGGGGCAAATAGTAAGATAAAAATTACAAATAAAACATTTTTTTTCATTTTTTCTTTTTCCCTGTAATAACACTTAAAACATTTTTATTGATGTTAACAACTCTGTCTTTTATCTTTATCCTCATAGAGTCTCCTGTTATTTTCATGAACTCTGTAGTTATTTTAACAGGGCTTGATGTAGTGACGACATCGTCTTTCTTATCAAAGACAGCTTTTTCAGTTTCTAAGAACAATTCATTATTAAAATTTAATTTTATGTTTTTAGATAATTTTGCACTAAGGAGCTCATTCTCATCAAAAATTAAGGTCGCCTTTGCAGCGTCTAATTTTATAAGGCGATCATCTAAAAAAATAGAAAGTTTAATATTTGTTAAAAAAGATTTTTTTGTTATGGGATCTATCCTTCCCTTTTCGGCAATAACCTCCCATTGTTTTTTGCCATCTTTCATGGAGCTTCGTTTGAAATTATTTAAAATAATCTGTGCATCTTTAGTAACAGAAAAAGAACCTGTCTGCGATTGGTCTTCTTTTGATGAGTTTTGCTTGGTAGGCTCTTCTTCATTAATTTTTATTGAAACAATACTTAACGAAAAGAAAAGTATTAAAATAAGAATGGTAAGTTTTATACTTTGTTTTTTTGATAAACGCATCTTAATTGTCTGTATTATCTATATATTTATCGTTGTTCTTATAATTTAAAATTAAAGAAAAGCATTTTCTTATAGTAACATTGTTTCGAGGGTAGTCAATCCCACCATTACAAAGAGAATTGCATCTAATTATCCTAGCTAAAAATAAAAGATATCCCTTAATTATTCCGTTATTTTTAACATTTTGAATTAAAAAAACAGAACATTCGGGATAAAATCTGCAGTTATTACCTAGAAAGGGGGAAATAAGTTTCTTATAAACATAGACAGGCAATAAAAATATGAAATACAAAGTATTCTTCATAATAAATTTAATGTTTTTTTAAAAATTTATTGTAATAAAGAATGCCAAGGATCTCCCTTTTTATATCATGAAAACTACATGAGGGAGCTTGCTTCTTTGCGATAATTACTATTTCGTAAGGGAGGTTAAAAGAGTGTTTGTTAAGCCTGAAAATTTCCCGTATTAATCGCTTAATTCTATTTCTAATGACTGCTCGTTTATCTACTTTCTTAGATACTGTAATTCCGATTCTACTGTTGTCATCATGAGATTCTCTGATAGCCAATATGAAATGCTTCGAAAAAAACTTTTTCCCACTTTCTTGAATTTCTAAAAAACTATCTCTTTTTTTTAATCTATTTTGAAAAGATAATCTAAATTTATGAGCGATTTTCTGAGCTTCGTCTTCCACGAATTTTTTAATTAAAAATTAAAATATTTAAAAGACAACCGATTAATAACATCGCTTAACAAGAGTGTAAGTATCAAAGGTCGCCAATATAAACATTAAAAACTAAAAAGTTAAACTTTATTTATAATGTCCCTTTCTTGGACTAAGGACTGCAAGTTTTTTTCTGCCTTTTGCTCTTCTTGCATTTAATACCTTGCGCCCACCTTTAGTAGACATTCTCTCACGAAACCCATGTGTTGAGTGCTTTGATTTTCTGCTTGGCTGATATGTTCTTTTCATTTTTCTTAATCTTTCTTAAAATCTATAACTAAAATACACCACATTTATATCAACATAGTAATATACAAGAAGAAATTTATATATTATTTAAGCTTTAAAATCAAGATTATGGGGAAAATAAATTATATTAAATTTAAGTTAACAGATTTTAGCCTTTGGTAAATGAAATATTAGGTAATCCGTTTTCAAAATGTACTTTTTTTGATAATATTCTAATGTAACGTTAGGATTTAGTTAAAATTTTTTAAAAATATCTAAAAAGGTCATATAGATGGAAGGCTATAATCATATAAAAATTGAAAATAATTGGTGCGATCGTTGGGTCAAGGACAACGTTTGCAGGGCAGAAGATAACTCAGACAAACCAAAGAAATATATTTTGGTAGAATTTCCATATCCTTCAGGCAGTGGACTTCATATGGGACACTTCTTAAGATATACACTTCCAGAGATCTATTCTAGAAAATTAAGAATGGATGGAAATAACGTTTTATTTCCTTTTGGTTTTGATGCTTTTGGATTGCCAGCTGAAAATTATGCAATACAAACCGGAGTTCATCCTGCAGATACAACAGAAAAATGTATTAAGGTTTTTAGAGATAGCGTTCAAAAGGCAGGCTACGGAATAGATTGGGAAAGAGAGGTAACTACAACAGATCCTGCTTATTATAAATGGACTCAATGGATATTTTTAAAATTTTTTGAAGCAGGATTGGCAGAGTTAAGGGAAGAGCCTGTTTGGTGGTGCGAAAAATTAAGAACAGTATTAGCAAATGAAGAAGTTTTAGAAGATGCAAATGGTAATAAAATTTCTGAAAGGGGAGAGTATCCTGTAGAAAAAAGAAACTTAAAACAATGGGTATTAAAAATTACAGAATACGCAGATAAACTTTTAGAAGGGTTAAACGATATTGATTGTGCTGAACATATAAAACTTGCGCAAAAAAATTGGATAGGAAAAAGTTTTGGAACTTTAATAAAATTTGAACTTGCGGAAAAACAAAATGAATATTTAGAAGTTTTTACAACAAGAGCTGACACCGTATTCGGTGTAACATTTATGGCCGTTGCACCTGAACATGAAATGTTGGAGAAAAATAAAAACTTAATTCAAAACTATGATGAAGTTAAAGCCTATTGTGAAAGCGCAAAAAATAAGACAGAAATAGACAGGCAGGCAAGCAAGGAAAAAACAGGGGTAATCATAAAAGGACTTACTTGCAGACATCCTTTTATCGAGGGTAAAACAATACCAATTTTTGTTGCGGATTATGTTTTGACAGGCTATGGAACAGGCGCAATTATGGCTGTTCCCGCTCATGATGAAAGAGATTATGAATATGCAAAAGTCTTTGAATTAGACATCATTAAAACAATTTATTCAAAAGAAGAAAAAGATGGGGGTAAGGAAGAACCGCTACCATTTATTATTAAAGAAGAGGCGTTCGTAAAAATTACTGATGATATGAAATCATTATTTCCAAACGATAATTTTGTCCCTTGTGAAAAAATGATAGATAAATTAGCAGAAAATTTAGAGGCAAGAGGACTCGGTAAAAAAGAAACAATGTATAAAATGAGAGATTGGCTTTTTTCAAGACAAAGATATTGGGGAGAACCAATTCCCGTTATTCATTGTAAAGATGGAAAAATAGAGGCCATCGTTTCTACAGATGATAAAGAGGGAGTTAAAAAACTTTTACCTTTATTATTACCTGCAATTCCAGATTATGAGCCTACAGATGATGGATCTTCCCCGCTATCCAGAAATAAAGAATGGGTAAAAACTACAGATTCTCACGGTGAAGAAGCATCAAGAGAGACTAATACAATGCCAAACTGGGCAGGCTCTTGCTGGTATTATTTAAGATATCTAGATCCTAACAATGATGAAGAATTTTGTAGTCAGGAAAAAATGAAATATTGGCTTCCTGTAGATAAATATTTTGGTGGTGCGGAACATACGACACGTCACCTTTTATACTCTAGATTTTGGCATCAATTTTTATATGATAAAAAGCTTGTTCCGACAAAAGAGCCATATGCTTGGCGTATGGATGGAGGGATATTGCTTGGTGAAGACGGAGTTAAACAATCTAAATCGCGAGGCAACGTTGTACAATTAGTAGAAAAATTAGATCAGTATGGAGCCGATGCATTAAGAATGTATATTTGCTTTTTAGGACCATACACGGCAACGATGGCTTGGAATGAGGGAGGTTTAAAGGCTTGCCATAAATTAGTAGAATCAATTTATAGTTTAAGAGAAAAAGTTTCTGATAAACAGAGCAGTGAAAGCACGGTGAAACTTTTTCATAAAACTTTAAAATCTGTAACAGAAATGCTCGATAACCTAAAAATGAATACAGCTGTTAGCCAAATAATGGTTTTAGTAAATGCTCTTAAAAAAGAAGAAAATATAAATAAAGATTTATGGAAAAACTTTATTAAGATGATAGCACCAATGGCAGTATTTGTTTCCGAAGAATTGTGGCAAGAAGTTAATGATTATAAAGAATGGAAACGAGAAAATAGTGTGCATTTACAATCATGGCCAAAATACAATAAAGAATTAGCAAAAGAAGATCTTATAACAGTTGGTGTTCAAATAAATGGAAAACTTAGAACTACTATTTCTATATCAGATAACGATACTGAAAATGATGTTAAAGAAAAAGTTTTTGCATTAGATGCTGTTAAAAAGTGGACTGATGGGAAAGATATTAAGAAATTTATCTATGTTAGCAATAAGATTGTCAGTATAACTTTTTAGGCGACGCTTTTGGCGATAAATCGTATAAATCGAGGGGATCTCGCCTCGTCGATATACTTTAGTATTATCTCCTCAGCTCGCCCCGCGATTTCTCCAATTTCTCATCCAAAATCGTCGCCTAAAAACAAACCAAGCTTTTGGCGATAAATCGTATAAATCGAGGGGATCTCGCCTCGTCGATATACTTTAGTATTATCTCCTCAGCTCGCCCCGCGATTTCTCCAATTTCTCATCCAAAATCGTCGCCTAAAATAGATGCGTGGAATGTTTTGCCAATTCTCATCAAAAATTATTGCCTAAAAAGGAAAGGGAACGTCTTACCAAAAATTTTTGAAAAAGCGCAAACAAAAATGAGCGTGTGACCCTTGGGAACTTAGCTTGTAAGTATTTTTGAAATGTCACTATTTAAATTCTTTAGTGCCTTTTCCCATGTATAGTGCTTTTCTACAAAACTTCTTGCATTAGTTGAAAGTGTCGATCTTAAATTGTCATTATTATAAAGTTCCGTTATTTGAAAAGCCCATTCCTCTGGAGATTCCGCAATCAAAATTTCTGAACTTGCCAAAACAGATAATCCTAAAATTCCTCTGTAATTTGTAATAACGGGAATTCCAAGTGCCATGTACTCTAATATCTTATTTTGCATTGTATATCCGAAAAACATAGGGCAAACAGCGCAAAAAGCATTTTTAGTATGAGGCGCTATTTCTTGTACTTTACCAGTTATTTCCACGTTGGAATATTTTTCAAATTTTTTGAATACAGACGCTGGCATCGTACCAATTATCTTAAATTTTAATTTTGGGATCTCCTCTAGTACTACAGGAAATATTTTATCTAGAAAATATTTACACGCTAAAATATTTTGTGGAGATCCCATGTTTCCAATAAAGACAATAGTTGTGGAATCTTCCCTTTTTAAATATTTAAATTTTTCTGTATCTACACCATTTGGATAGATTTTAATATTATCTAATTTCTCAATATCTTTTGGAACAAATTTAAATATTTCCTGCGATATAAAAGAACAGATTTTGACCTTTGGAATAATTAAACTTTCGAAAACCTTTTCTCTCTTTGCTTCAAGCTTATAAATAAATCTTCGTACTTTTAATGGAAAATAATTACTTTCATTCGCAAAATTTTTGTATGATGTAGATAAAACATCAGTCATTTCCAAAAATAGATTGGGATGTTTGATGTTTAATAAATATTGCCCCGTTCTCGGAAGATGCGCCAAGATTAAATCATAATCATCTTTTTTCTCTTTTAACATTCGTAAAAAAACTGATGAATAATAATATTGCTGATGAATAGGACGTTTGTTAAAAATTGCAAGAAAACTTTGGAAAAGAGATTTATATCGTGGCAAATAAACTTTATTTACAGTTTTAAAAAGTAAATATTCTTGATTTGCATTGAGCTCTTCTTTTGTAGTGCAAAGGCATAAAAGATCTACAGAAAAAACTTTGGATAATTCTTCACATATTTTTACGATTCGTAATCTATCTCCCTGTATCGTTGGAAACGGAAATCCAACAGTAAGAACTAATATCTTCTTCATAAGTCATTCTTTTTAAAAATATCTGCACATGCTATTATTTTAAGTGCTTGAATAAAAAATTTTAGTATTTAAGTATAAAAAATACAAGCCAAAAAATGAGCTTGAAGGATTTAAAAATATGAAAACTCAATATGAAATAATTAAAGAAGAATTAAAAAATGAACAACATACATTTTTCGTAACAGGAGCTGCAGGATTTATAGGATCTAATATTGCAGAAGAACTTTTAACGTTAAATCAAAAAGTCATTATCCTTGATAATTTATCTACGGGATATCTTCATAATATAGAAGATATAAAAAATAAAGTTGGAGACAAATCAAAGAATTTAACTTTTGTAAAAGGTGATATTAGAGATCTTGAGCTTTGTAAGAATTTATTAAAAAACGTCTTCGCAGTTATTCATGAGGCGGCATTAGGCTCCGTCCCCAGATCTTTAAATAACCCTCAAGAAAGCGAATCAGTAAATGTTGGGGGATTCATAAATGTTTTGCAGGCCATGGTTGAATGTAATATAAAAAGAATCGTTTTTGCATCTTCTAGCTCTGTATATGGTGATAATCAAGACGATTATAAAAAAGAAGAAAATATAGGAGATTGCCTTTCTCCATATGCAGTAACAAAATATTCAAACGAACTTTATGCAAAGCTTTATAAAAAATTATATGATATTGAATATGTTGCTTTAAGATATTTTAATGTTTTTGGACATAGGCAAGATCCAAAAGGAGCATATGCTGCGGTTATCCCTCTTTGGATAGACTCGATTATTAATGGTAAAGAATGCACAATCAACGGAGATGGAACTACATCAAGGGATTTTTGTTATATAAAAAATGTTGTTCAAGCAAATATCCTAGGAGCGATGACAAAAGATCCTAACTCGCTTAACAAAGTTTATAATGTAGCTTTTGGGCAAAAAACATCTCTTACGGATTTATATAAAATGATAGCCTCAACACTTTCTTCTTTGGGTGTAAAAAATGTAGAACTTACTCCAAGTTATGGACCATTTAGAAAAGGAGACATAAAACATTCTTTGGCAGATATTTCAAAGGCTAAAAAATATTTAGGCTATGAGCCACAATATTCAATTGGTGATGGATTAGCAGAATATCTAAATAATTTTTGTTAACTTTTTTTATGTTATGAATTTTGTCTAAAGACAAAGCCTGTTTTGTGGGCTTTTAATGTATATGCTGTGCCTTCTTTTATATTTTTAAATTCATAATATCCAGAATCATTAGTTAATGTTTTTCCAAGAGCTCCGCCATCAATAATAACATCACTAACAGGAGTGCCTTTGTATTTTATGTAACCACTGATTGTAATAAGCTTTGTAGCTTTAATTGTAAGATTAATATTATCTTCTAACGTCTTTTCTTCATCATCAATTTCAAAAATAAAATTTTCCTTTTCTGGTTTTAAAGAATATTTTGTCCCTTCTTTTATGTTGGTTATTAAAAATGATCCATCATCTTTGGTAACAATGTTTTCATTAAGATTATTTGCAATTGTTACATCTTTTAATCCAGAGTTTTTATAAATAATCTTTCCTGCAATATTAAAAATTTTTGCTCCCTCAAAAATAACTTCTGTATCTTGTAACAAATTAGAAGAGAAGTCTTTAGGTTCAAAAATAAATCCCTCTTTTGAAGCAATCAATTTTACATGAGAGTTTTCTTCGATTTCTAAAAATTCGAAAATTCCATTTTTATCTGAAATCACTTTTTTATCATTCATGGCTACAATAACATCGGCTATTCCCTGTCCAAAACGTTTGCAACGTCCCTTAAGAGTTAAAAGTTTTATGGCTTCTAAATCAAGATTAAAGGTATTGTCCCCAGCAGTTCCTGAAATAATTAAAGAAGAATCATCTTGAGCATCATCATTTAGTACAGTGCTAATATCATTGTCTTTGCTATCTCGTAGAATAATTGATTTTTGATCTAAAATTATTTCTTCTTGCAAAGTTTCGGGCATTTTTTCTGCAACGTTATCAAACAAATTTTCACTTGGATTATTGTTTGAATTTGTACTGTCCTCGTCTAACTCAAAAATATCATTATCAATTTTAGAAACATCAATTTGTACAATATCTTGATCATCAAAGATAGAAGAAAGTTCTTGTTTTGATTCTGTGACGTTTACTTCCACTTTTTTTGCTTGTCCTTTTTGCATTATCTGAGATGCCTCTTTCCACTCATTATCATCATCGCCTGAGTTTTTGTCCTCAATTATGGTAGGTTTTATTAAAAAATCTCCAATAAAAATTCTTTCCTTTCCTTTTAATGTATATTTGGTATTAGGGGAAACAGTTCTTCCCTCAATCATGGTTCCATTAGAACTCCCAAGATCTTTAATGCTCAATGTATCATCATCTTCTTGTGTTATCACAGCATGTCTTGAAGAAACATTTGATTTATTTAAATTTAAATCTACGCTATCTCCACGTCCTATAATGATTTCTCTTTTTTGAAATTCATTTATCATTGGCGTGTTATCTGAATCTGGGTCTACAGAAATTATAGTTAATTTTATTGCCATTTGTATCCTCGCTTAGAATAAAACATTAATCATGAAATAAGATGCTAATAAGTAAAATAAGGTTTCGATATTTTTATAGATAATTGTGATTATTATACTAAAAGATTAATCTTCATCATTTAAAATAAAACTACTGTGACATGCAATTAAATCATCTGTAAGTTTTGTATGATTAAAATCACTAGGATCACGTTTTTTAAACATTTTTTCAAATGTTGTCTCATTAAAATGAGAATTATATATGGTTGTTTCTCCATAAAATAGGGTAATACCCATACGTACATCTATAATTTTTGTATATAGAGTCATTTCCTTTAAATTTGTTTGAGGTGCCAAATATCCGAGCAAAACAATATCCAAGCCACTATTTTTTGCAATAGATAAGGCAGTTAGATTATTTGAGAAGAATTCCTCTTTTTTTCCAGGCCATTCTGGTTTAGATATGATTTCTACAGTTGAAAATAAACCAGAAGGAAGCAAATAAGATTGAAGTTTTTGGGCTAAAATTACCCCAAAATCGGGATTATCAAGACTCTTCGCGGTAAAATTTGCAGGGACAGAAAGAGGCATGATTCCAAAGCGAACCAAATCTTTCTTGGGAAATCGCTTGCTTACGTATTTTTTTAAATCGATATCTATGCTTGCACGGTTCTTGCATTCGTTACCATTAAAGGTATCAAGTACGGAACACGCAGTGCCGAAAAGTAGAATAGATACAATAAAAACTTTTTTTATATTTATAATTAGGTGCTTCATAATGAAAGGAATTCTAAAAAATAAAATTGTTAAAAACAAAAAGCATTATATATTCTTTTTGCTAGTTATAACAGTCATTATATTTTCTTCTTGCAGTAGGCGTTATAGTGATGTCCCAGTTTATTCACCGATCGCTTTTGACGATTACGATAATAAATCAGTTGGAAGATTTAAAACATCATATTTAGCTGAACAAATAGATGAATATTATAAAGGTATTAATCCAGGGCCAATAGGCGTTTCATCTTTTGTTAATATTGACGATTTACACGCAACTTCAACTTTTGGAAGAATGCTTGGAGAGCAACTTATGAGTGAACTTGCCATGAGAGGATATGAAGTAGTTGAGCTTCGTCACTCTTCGGCTATAGAATTTCTGCCAGATGATGGTGGTGAGTTTGCATTATCAAGAGATGTGAAAAGCTTACGAAAAGAAAGAGATTTGGGTGGTGTTGTCGTTGGTACATATATAGTTTCTCCCGAAAGAGTATACTTAAACGCAAGATTGTTAAATCCTACAACATCAGTAATTTTATCTGCGGCTTCCGCTGAGATGTCAAAAAGTAGAGAAATAGAAAAAATGTTAAAGAGCGGTGGAGATGTCCCAACTACTTTAGAAAGAGTTCCAATTAGAGAAATGAATGATGATTCAAACTTGAAATTCTTTGATAAGGAAGAGCTCAAAAAGACTTTCAATTTTTAGTGTGTATTTTCGCGATAGTTGAAGAAAAAGAAGGATTTCGTCTCCTCAATATACTATATATTTTTGCGTGTTAAATGCGCCTGCGTTGAAAATGCCACACAAACCAAACCTAGGGTTAAGCGCGAATGAAAGGAGTGTGCGCTTAGGTACGGGGAATTGTGCGACAATTGTGTTTAATCTTGAACCTGCTTTTATTCTGACGTATTATAAATTCTGGTTTTTATTGCTTTTTGATGGAATGCATATGAAGATTTTACTACTTATGGGAATTGCTGGTTTTGTTGGGACCCTTTTTCGTTACAGTGTCATGCGCTCTATAAATCAAATGTTGCCAGGATTTCCTTGGGGAACATTTGCTGTAAATATTATTGGTGCTTTTTTAGCTGGATTCTGCTTTGTGCTATGCAGGTCTAAATTTCAACATTTTGAAATGTATTTCCCAATATTCTTTATCGGTTTCTTGGGAGCTTTCACTACTTTTAGTACATTCGCTCTAGAAAGCGCACGCTATTTTGCCAATGCACAATATGTCAAATTCATGGGAAACGTTTTATTACAAAATATAATTGGAATTTTTGCTGCAGGAGGAGGAATGTGGATTTCAAAAATTCTTTTTAGATAATAATCTGAGAAATTAATTTAATGTAAGTGATAAGGTCTCTTCTAAATCTTGAACTAGGGTACAAATTTTTTCCCTTATATCATCAGCTAAAACACCAATTAATGTACCAGCTTGAGAAACTGACGCATCGGTATGAACCATCTCCCTGGCAATCCATTCAGCAGATTGCTCTATTTGTTCTAGCCTACTTGATATATCAACTAATTTATCTACACTATTGCTGTTTTCCATGTATCTAATACCTTTTAAAACCTTTACTAACCTCTTTTTTATTATTTGATGAAATAATTATTGTAATGGATTCTAAAAAAAAAGCCCTTCAATTTATGCAATTAAAGGGCTTAAAAGGATAAAACTATGAAAAAAAACTACTCGAAAATTATTTTTGTTTCACCAACAATCACATCATCTTCATAAAATACATCTAACATAGAATCAGGTGTGCTTTCTAAAACTGCTATGGTTTCATTAATCTTTGCGGCTTCTGATTTCATAAAAGAAGATAACGTTGGTGCTAACATACGCAAGGTAGACGCAAAAAATTTAGGACTAAAATAAACATTAAAAATATCATTCTCATTAGTATTAAACTTCTTTCTTAATTTCTTTGCCTCTTCTTTTGACTTGTCTTGTAACAATTCAACTAATAAATTTTCAGATGATGCAATAATAACGTTTGAATTGTTCTTCGTTAGGAAGATACCAACTCCCATAGGAGTCATTATATATTCTGTGTCTAGCTTTTCAACTTTCTTCGTCTGCCAATTTTTTGCAGATAAAAATCCTCCTGAAGCTGTATTCGAAAATAAAGTTTTTATATCGTTCGTAATAGTATCTGCATTTTTAACATTAGTTCCAACTAGGGCAATATTTGGAAATAAAGATCCTCTAGGACTTTGAAGTGTAATATTTAAAGAATTCATATCTATAACAGATTGAAATTTGTCAAGAGTTTTTTCCTTCCCAAATATCTCAAATAAATTTTTAATTAAATCTACATTAAAAGTTACACTTGCAAATGTTTCGTTTGGTAAATCAAAAGGTGCATTAGTTTTCTTAATACCTGACAAAACAGTTTTTATTTTTTCTTGACCATCTGATTGAGGATCATAACTTGATGCAAATTTATTTAATAATACTTTTTTATCGACGATACTTTGATTCATAACAATATTTTTTACGGCTAATTTCGAAAGCTCAGACTGCACTTTTTTATCTGGTAAAAATTTAGAATTTAAGATTAATGATGCTGTGAAAATTGTGGTTGCATCTTTTTGGCTTGCCTTTTCATAAGATTTCTTAAACGATGAATCCTCATCAAAAAGTTTCTTCATATAACCTGAATCAAAATCATTAGATAAAAATCTCTCTAGTAAATATGTTCTGTTGGATATTGCAATTTGTTTTCCCTTTGTTAAAAAATTCATTGTAAATTCTTTTGTGCCATCTTTTGATGTAATACTAACTCCAGATTGCCCGTTTAGCGAAATATCTAAAGATTCTAATCCATTTTTTTTAGCGACATCTTTCAAAGTGCTATAAAGTTCTTTTTGATTTATTTCTTGCTCTAATTCCATAAAGATGGCCATAGGAAAAGAACCTTCTTTTATTTCTTCAAAAAACAAAACTCCTTTTGATATAACAGAAGATGCATCTAATTTTTGAGTATCAAAGATTTTTTCTAATAGCTTAATATTTTTTTGAACAGTTTTATCATTTTTGATTAAATTTGTAAGTGTTGATTCATTAAAAGAAAGGGGATATTTCTTTATAAGATCTTTATATTCTGAATTTGTCGTGTCCCATATGGCAAAAAGCGGAGAATCTTGAGTGATTTTTTTCGTAAAAGGAGAACTATTTAAAAAACATTCTGCTTTTTCTGATTTAAAAAAAGAGAAAAAGCTAGAAGAACTAGAAGATGCTGAATCATCTTTTGAGCAAGCAAAAATTAAAGATGACATAGCCATAAATGAAATTAAAAATAAAAATTTTTTCATACGAAAACTACCCTTTAAAGACACTTTCAAATCACACTTTTTAACTATATAATACTTTTTAGAAAATGTCTTTAAGTAGATTTTAAAAAATTAATAAAAATTTAGGCGTAATTAAGTTTATGGAAAAAATATTATTCTTGGAAAAAGTGTTTCTAAAAAAGAAAAAATCAGAGAATTTAAGAGGGGTCGAGCTTTTTAATTTATCATTTATAGATGATCTATTATCACAAGCGATTGATGTTTTCGTAGTAGCACATAGCTCTTGGAAGCCTTGTTTTTCTGAACGTTTTACAACAAATAACTTTCATACATTGTATTATTCGGGGAAATATCCATTTTTAGGGGCAATAAGAGGAGTTTTTGGCTTCAAAACAAGATTCACCTCGATTTTTTTGGCAAATACAGGAGATACTCTTATTGGTGCAATGCTTATTTCAAAGATTTTTAAGATCGCAAAAAAACAAGTTTTACTTGCTCATAGAGAGCCATCTAAAATTTTTGTTAAAATTTCAAAATTCGTAAAGTTAGAAGCAATTTCGGTTAATAGAAAAATAGCAATGCACTTTACTTTAGCAGGATGCCGAGTAAGCGAGGTGTATTACGGCATTAAAAATTCTGCTGTTTTTTTAAATTTAGAAATAAATAAAGAACATAGAAAAATTGTTTTTGCAGTAGTAGGAGACTTAGATAATAAATGGAAAGGCGCTGATACTGCAATTAAGGCTTTTAAAGAATTAAAAGAAGAAGTAAGCAATAAATGTGAGTTAAAATTAGCCTCATATTCAAAAGATATTCCTCAAAATCTTCCTAATAATATCAAGGCTTATAATTGGCTTCCTTATGAAGAAATGGTAAATTTTTATGATTCTTTAGATGTTCTTATAGTTCCATCTTATGATGAAAATGTTATGCGAGAAACTTTTTCTCAAGCTATGGTTCAAGGAATGTTTTCGGGTCTTCCTATTTTGGCGAATGATCTTGATATATTAAAAGAAAAATTAGATGAGGGGGGAGGCTTTATTTTTAAAAATATAGATGAGTTAAAAGAAAAAATTGAAGAGCTTACGAATAATGCAAGCCTTAGACATTATTTAGGTGAGAAAGCGAGAAAAATAGCAAAAGAACGATATGTTTGGGATACAAAAGTATTTTTTGAAAGATTTTTAAAATAAAAAAAGGCAAATAAAATTTTTATTCGCCTTTTTATTTTAAAGTATATAAAAAATCTACTTAAACTACTTATCTGTTAAAGCATAAACCCCAGGAAGCTTTTTGCCTTCTAAAAATTCTAAACTTGCGCCACCACCTGTTGAAATATGTGTCATTTTACTTGCAAGCCCAGAACGATTAACAGCAGCGACAGAATCTCCACCACCTATAATGCTTGTGCAATCTGTACCGGCAATAGCTTGCGCAATTGCAAAAGTCCCTTTTGCGAAAGCAGGTTTTTCGAAAACTCCAAGGGGACCATTCCAAACAACAGTTTTTGCCTTTTTTATAGTATCTGAAAATAATTTTATAGTTTTATCCCCAATATCAAGCCCCATATCATTATCCGATAATTGTTCTACTTGAGCTCTAACTTCTGTTGCATCAAAATTATCTGCAACTGCATGATCTATTGGTAGTAGAAAATTAACACCTTTTTCTTTTGCCTTTTTAATAATTTCTTTTGCAAGATCTAACTTATCATCTTCTACAAGGCTTTTTCCAGTATTCTGCCCTTGAGACTTTAAAAAAGTATAAGTCATGGCACCGCCTATAATTAATGAATCAACTTTTTCAAGCAAGTTTAAAATAACTTGGATTTTGTCTGAAACCTTTGAACCGCCTAAAATTGCCACAAACGGCCTTTCAGGATTCTCCAAAGCTTTTGTAAAATAATTAATCTCTTTTTCCATTAAAAATCCAGATGCACTTTTTTCTACATATTTGTTTATTCCTGCAGTCGATGCATGTGCTCTATGAGCTGTACCGAAAGCATCATTTACAAAAAGATCTCCAAGAGAAGCCATGTCTTTTACAAAAACATCGATTTTTGCTTTTGTTTCATCGTCTTGTTTCTGATATTTATCGAGTAGTTCTTCTTCTTTATGAAAACGTGTATTTTCAAGTAATACGACATCACCTGCATTTAATTTATTAACTGCTTCATGAGCTTGCGTTCCAACACAATCATGTGCAAAAATAATAGATTTTCCAAGAAGTTCTTCTAGGTGCTTTGCTACAGGAGCTAACGAAAACTCTTCTTTTACTTCTCCTTTTGGACGCCCTAAATGGCTTAATAAAATAACCTTTGCGCCGTGTTCAATTGCATATTTTATTGTGGGAAGCGCTGCTGTCATTCTCGTATCGTCTGCAACTTGACCATCTTTGATCGGAACATTGAAATCAACACGCATTAAAACTTTTTTCCCATTTAATTCTAAATCTTTAATCGATAACTTGTTCATAAAAAATCCTCATAAAAATAGATATTACTTTTTGTGAATATCAACGTTACATAAAAATATATAAATATTATTATAGCTTAAAGTTAATTTGACAATAGCACTATAATTTCTTTTCCAAGTTTTTTTAATGCTTTGTCTAATGCATATTCTAATTCTGATTTAAATGCAAAGCGCTTAAAAGAGCTTCTTTCTACCGTATTTTCTACACTATCTCTTAATTGTCCATTTTTGATATAAATAACTTCATAATTTATTTTTGCGACAATATGCCTTGTTACAAAGAAGTCATAAGCACTTAGACTAATTTTATTTACCTTTACATTGATAACATTTTTACATGTTTGAGAATTAAATATCGGTGTAAAATGTTTAATAGTGAGGTTTTTGTAAAGTGATGTAGTTACAAAAAGTTTTTGAGAATCTTCTAAGACAACCTTACCTACAGGGAAAAATGGGAAAACAAACTGATGCCCAAGTAACTTTTTTTGTGGTGCTTCGATATTTATACATACAGGATTATTATTTGCCTCATATAGTCGTTTTAAATCGTTATTAACAGGCGGCAATTCAATGTTTGTTGTAATACAACCTGTTAATAATATTGATAATAATGGAATAATAAATAAGGTTCTTTTCATATTTATCATATTGCCATTTTTTTTAATAAAGGCAAGATATAGTTTGTGAAGTGTTTTTAGTGGATTGACGGATTAACTTTCTATATTTATGTAAAAAATATAGAGAAATATAAGAAATAACATATGACTATTGATTTAGGTTTAGAAGAACTTCTTGAAAATAAGGATTCTTCGGAAGGTAACAATAAAAAAAATGGTTTTACACTAGAAAATAAGTCAAGTTCTCTTTTTGATGAATTAAATTCTCTTTATTCAAAGCAAAATTTTCCTGAAATAAAAAAAAGATTAGAAAAAATATTTAACGAAAACGATAAAGACAGTGTTCTTTGGATTCATGCAAGGTTTTGGGAGCTTCTTATCAATTTAGAAGAAAAAACATTTCCAAGCTTTGTTTTGTTGGCACCTTTTGGAGAAATATGCGAAAGAATAAAATTAGGAAAAAACAAAAATCAAGAAGATTTATCATTAGATGATGTATTAAAAGTTGGAAGAATTTTATATGAAAAGTTTTTTGATGTTTTAACAGAATCAAATGAAGAAACTCTTTTAAATACATTGTGCCAGTATAAAAATATTTTTGGTGATGATAAGGATTTTGAAGAAAAAAATAGGCAACAACTTGTCCATTCAAAAAGAGGGGAAGATTATATATCTGAAATTACACTATCAAAACAATTTACAAATAATAAAAATAGAAGAAAAAAAGTTTATATTTTATTTTGGACGATTCTTGTTTTTGGAACAATCATAATATGCCTTAATGAATCATTTCATTTCAAGCGCGCAATAAAGAATCCCGATGCAATAAGCTTTTTTAGCGCAGAATATGAACCTGAATTTTTCAAAAATGATTTTTTTGCTGTAGAAAAAAGTCTAGATATCAGTGATCCTGAAAAAAGTGATCTTAACTTTGAAGCGTTAAGTATTCTCGCAGAAAAAACACTTCCTACAAATAAACGAAAAAATTTAAAAACGAAAAGCAATTTTGTTCCAGGTATATACATTGTTAAGGTAAAAACAAAAGTTATAATGAATCCTCAAGATGACGCACGCTCAATCGGTACCTTGTCGGAAAAAGATAAAGTAAAAGTTGTTGGACAAATAGGCGCCTACTATCAGATAGCCTCAAAAGATGGTAGTGTTTTTGGATATATTATGAAAAAAGACGTAATAAATACAAAGCACTCTTTTGGCGATAATTGAAAAAAAATTAGGGGTTCGCCTCCTCAATATACGTTAGTATTATTTCGTCATCTCACCCCCAATTGTTTTTCCAATTTTCATCCAAAATTACAACCTAAATACAAAGAAGAGATGTGTAGTTCGTTAAGTAGTAAATTGAAAATAATTAACAGTTTCTCTTCTTGGTTGTGAAAAAAGATATAAAAAGAAAATAATTTGACTTGTTTTTTTGTTGATTTTTTGTAAATTAACAGTATGAGGAATGATAGCTCATATTTTAAATTATTTGATCCAAAAATTTTTACGTATCCATTTACTTTCATAGATTTGTTTGCGGGAATTGGTGGTATTCGTTTAGGCATGGAGTCTGTCGGAGGACGGTGTGTTTTTTCCTCTGAGTGGGATAAGTTTTCTTGTCAAACGTATAATGCAAATTTTAATGAAATTCCCCAAGGTGATATCACAAAAATTGATGAAAAAGAGATTCCTCCATTTGATGTGATTTGCGCGGGATTCCCATGTCAACCATTTTCTATGGCAGGTCTAAAAAAGGGGTTCCAAGATACGAGAGGAACTTTGTTTTTTGATGTGGCAAGAATTATAAATTATCATCGTCCAAAGGTGGTTTTCCTAGAGAATGTCAAAAATTTTAAGAATCATGATAATGGAAAAACTTTTACAACGATAAAGCGCATTTTAGAAGATTTAGGGTATTCAGTATATTTTAAAGTTTTAAATGCAAAAGATTTTGGACTTCCACAAAATAGGGAAAGGATTTTTATAGTAGCTTTTTTGGGGAAAACAACATTTTTGTTTCCAGAAAAGACAATGGCTGATACTCGTCTTGGGGATATTTTAGAAAAAAATGTTGATGATAAATATACACTTTCCGATAAATTATGGGCAGGGCATCAGCGCAGGAAAAAGGAACATTTGATAAAAGGAAATGGTTTTGGATATAGCCTTTTTAATGAAGATTCTCCTTATACAAGCACAATGTCAGCTAGATATTATAAAGATGGTTCCGAAATTTTGATCGAGCAGAAAGAGAAGAACCCAAGAAAGTTGACACCGAGAGAAGCTTTGAGGTTACAAGGGTTCCCCGAGAGTTTTATATTGCCTGTAAGTGACAATCAGGCATATAAGCAATTAGGAAATAGTGTTGCTGTTAATGTGATTAAAGCTATAGCACTAAATATGATTAATGCTATGGTAATATTAGAAGAGTCTAATAAAAAAGATTTAAAATATATTGATATTGAACCAATAAAAATGGCAGTATCTAGTTAAGCATATGAAAATTTCAAAAATAAAAATTTCACCCAAAAAACTTGAAAATAATTTTCTTTTTTATTTGTTTTTAAAAGAGATAAATGGGATTAATGGGTTAAATGAAAGGGAACTGTATAATTTGTTGGAAAGGTACTATACGATACAAACAGGGTATCTAGATTTTTTAGAAATTTTTAAAAATGAAATTAATAAAATAAAGAAAGAAGAACGTAAAGAAAATTTAAAAAAGTTATTATTAAAAATAACGGATGAAAAAATTTTTGATTTATTTATTTTTGCACTCAAGCTAGTAGTTGTTAAACCATTATTGTTAGAGGAAGCAAAAATATCTGCTTCTCCATTGTTGTGTGAAAAAAACAATAAAAACCTATTGTCAATAGAATATGATGATGTCTCAAAGAATAAGCCATATTATACGCGGGTCACGGGAGCTTTGCTATCATTGCTTTTTTTCGATAAATTGGAACAAAACAATTTTATATTAAAGGACTCCGTAGATATTTTAAAAATGTTAATGCAAGATTATAAAAAAGCTAAAAATATAGGCGTAGAACCGAATCAGATTTTTATGTTAATGTTTACAGAAAGTATGAACCAATCAATTATTTCAGATGCGGGTGAAAGTTATGAAAATAGAATTTTAAATGTATTGCTGGCATTGGGATTAAAAAATGAAGATATTAAAAAATGTCATGATGAAAAAGATAGATCTACAGAATATGATTTCTTTTTTATGCTTAAAAATAAAACGTATGGAATTAGTGCCAAAAGGACGTTAAGGGAAAGGTATAAACAATTTATAAAAACAAAAAACACCACAAAAATTGATGTCGCGATCGAAATTACTCTAGGATTAGATTTAAATGAAGATAGAGCAAAAACAATTATCCAGCACGGTGTTTATTTATTTATTGCTGATGAGATTTATAATTCTAGGAAGTATTTGCAAAAAATGGGAGGTGTCTTTAAAGCTTCTGATTTATCAATCAATCTGCTAAAAACTTTATAATCTTTGAGAAATGAAATTATCAGAAAAATATAAAACAACAAAAGATTTTATATTGCATTCTTCTTACACACCTTGCGGGGATCAGCCAGAGGCGATAGAAGGGTTAAATAAAAGTTTAGATGCAGGAAATGCTTACCAAACACTTCTTGGAATCACAGGTTCAGGAAAAACTTTTACAATAGCAAACGTAATCGCAAAACAAAACAGGCCTGCTCTCGTGATAGCACCAAATAAAACATTGGCAGGACAACTTTATAACGAATTTAAAGAATTCTTTCCAGAAAATCGTGTGCATTATTTTGTAAGTTACTATGATTATTATCAGCCTGAAGCTTATATCGCATCTACTGATACATTTATAGAAAAAGATGCCGCTATAAATGATGAAATAGATAGATTAAGGCACAAAGCAACAAAGGCACTTATCGAATCAAGAGATTGTATCGTCGTTGCAAGTGTAAGTTGTATATACGGAACAGGATCTCCAAAAGATTATGCAAGCATGATGTTTCTTATCGAAAAAGGACAAGATTTAGATAGAGATTCTTTTTTAGAATCACTTGTAAAAATGCAATACACAAGAAATGATTATGAATTCCAAAGAGGATCTTTTAGAGTAAGAGGAGAACAAATAGATGTATTTCCACCAGATGAAGAATCAAACGCAATAAGAGTTGTCTTTTGGGGTGATGAAGTAGAAAAAATTTTACTGATAGATTCAATAAGTGGAAGAGAAATATTGAGCTTAGATTATTATACATTGTATCCAACAAGCTATTTTGTGACACCACAAGAATCAATAGATAAAGCAATAAAAGAAATAGAAAAAGAATTAGTTGAACAATTAAAAGTTTTACATAAAGAACAAAAAGAAATAGAAGCTCAAAGACTAGAACAAAGAACTTATTATGATCTAGAAATGTTAAAAGAGATTGGATTTTGCTCGGGAATTGAAAATTATAGTAGACATATCGAAGAAAGAAAAGAAGGAGAACCTCCTGCAACACTTTTGTCTTTTTTCCCTGATGATTTTTTAGTCGTCATCGATGAAAGCCATGTTACGGTTCCACAAATTGGCGCAATGTATAGAGGAGATAGAGCAAGAAAATCAAACCTTATAAATTATGGTTTTAGATTGCCATCGGCACTCGATAATAGGCCACTTAAAATAGAAGAATTTTGGGATAAAGTTTCACAAGTAATTTTTGTTTCTGCTACACCTGGAAATAAAGAACTAGAGTTAAGTCAAGAAGCTATTTTTCAACAAATAAATCGTCCGACAGGTCTTTTAGATCCACAAATTTTTGTACGTCCTGTGAACGATCAAGTTGATGACTTAATGAATGAAATTCAGGCTACTGTTCAAAAAGATGAAAGAGTTCTGGCATTAACTCTTACAAAAAAAATGGCAGAAAATTTATCAACATATTTGCAGGATATGGGAATTAGATCAAAATACCTTCATTCAGATATTGATACACTTGAAAGAATTGAAATTTTAAAAGCATTAAGAGAGGGAGAATTTGATGTTCTAATAGGAATAAATCTTTTGAGAGAGGGGCTAGATCTAGTTGAGGTTAGCTTAGTTGCAATTTTAGATGCAGATAAAGAGGGATTTTTGCGTTCTGAACGATCCCTTATTCAAATGATGGGACGAGCAGCAAGGAATATTCATGGAAGAGTAATTTTATATGCAGATAAAATTACAGGTTCAATAAAAAGCGCCATGGAAGAAGTAAATAGACGACGAAAAATTCAAGAAGCATATAATAAAGAACATAATATTATTCCACAATCTGCGGGAACAAAAATGATAAAATCATTATATGAAGAAAATAATAATGAATTTGAAGCTAATGATTATATGGAAACTGATGAAATAATTTTTCCAAAATCTCCTAAGGAGACTTTAAAACTTTTAGCTTCTTTAAAAGAAGAGATGTTTAAAAAAGCAAAAGATCAAGATTTTGAAGAAGCAATAAAATTAAGAGATAAAATTAATTTTATCGAAAATAGCTTATTAAATGATGAAAAATAAAGATGATAAGTAAAAAAGTTTTAGAACAATCAAAAAATTTTCCAAAAAATGCGGGCGTTTATATTATGAAAGACGATTTTGGGAAAATTATTTATATTGGAAAAGCAAAAAATTTAAAAAATAGAATTAAAAATTATTTTCAAGGACAAGATAAAAGAATTACAGTTGGATTTTTAATAAATAAAGTTGCTAATTTAGAATATATTATTACAGGAAATGAAGAAGAAGCATTTTTGCTTGAAAGAGAGCTTATAAAAAAATATAAACCAAAATATAATATTTTGCTAAAAGATGATAAGGCATATTTGAGCGTTAAAATTGATATAAAAAAAGATTTTCCTAAGATTGAATGCGTAAGAAAAATAAAAGATGATGGATCTCTTTATTTTGGACCATTTTCACAATCTGGAAGATTAAAAGAAATTTTAGAGCTTATAAAAGAATTGATTCCGTTAAGGACTTGTAGCGATGTAAGTTTTTCAAATAGAGTGCGCCCTTGTCTTGAATATCAAATAAATAGATGTACTGCGCCATGCAAGAAACTTATTAGTAAAGAAGAATATCAAGAACATTTAAATCAAGCAATAAAAATTTTAGAAGGAAAAGCTACAAATGTTTTAAATGATCTAAAAGTTAAAATGGAAGAGTATTCTACACATCTTCTTTTTGAAAATGCTGCAAAATTAAGAGATAAAATACAAATTTTGGAAGATTATCAAAAAAATATTCATTTAAAATCACATAGAGGTGAGTCAAGAGATTTTTTTGCTTTTTATAGAGATAATAATTTTTTAAGTCTTTGTGTCATGAAAGAAGAGGGCACAAAACTTATAGATAGTAAAACATATAAAATAGAAAATGTATTTTTAGATGATGACGAATTAGCAGAAGAAATAATCATTGATTATTATGAAAATATATCAACACTTCCAAAGGAAATAATACTTAATGTAAATTTAAAAGGTGATGATTTTTTGAAAAAATCATTAAAAAATATTTTTAATATTACACCTGAAATCACTGCTCCCCAAAAAGGAGATAAATTTCGAATCTTAAATCTTGCGTTATTAAATGCCAAAAAGGCTTATAGCGTCTTCTTTGAGAGCGATGAAATATATAAAAATATTGCAAAAAATTTAAAATTAAAATTTAATTTAAAAAAATATCCAAAAGTAGTTGAATGTGTTGATATCTCAAATTTACAATCTTCTGATATCGTAGGAGGAATAGTCGTATTTTATGAAGGCATACCACAAAAAAAACTTTATAAAAAATATATTTTAAAAGAAAAAATACAAAATGATTTTGAATCAATTTATGAAGTAATTTATAGAAGACTTTCAAGAGGGATAAAAGAAAATGATCTTCCTGATTTAATTATTATAGATGGTGGAGATAAACAATTAAATAAAGCATTAGAGGCTAGAAATAAATTAAATTTATCCTTAGATATAATTTCAATTGCGAAATTTAGGACATCTCACCTAAAGCCAGAGAGAGTCTTTTTAGATGGGAAAAGCGATCCTATAGAGCTTTCAATGAATGACTCTTTAAGTTTTTTTATGCAAAGAATAAGAGATGCGGCGCATGATAATGTAATAGGATTCCATAGAGAAAGAAGAGAAAAAAGAGTCATTTCTTCAAAGCTAGATAATATATTGGGAATAGGAGAAACAAGAAAACATTTTTTACTTTCTCATTTTAAAAGTACAGAAAATATTAAAAATGCAACTGAAGAAGAAATAAGTAAAGTGTGCAACGTTTCAAAAACATTGGCTAAAAAAATAAAAGAGGAATGTTAGAGGAGGTATCTTAATATTTTTTCTAATTTGCTTGAAAATAAAGAATCATAAATTCTTGTAAATGCATCAAATATTGTATGGAAAACTACAATGAAATTGTTATGGATAATTCTCCACTAGTTAGTGTGATTGTTACATCATATAACAAAGCAAAGTTTTTAGGAGATGCAGTAAGAAGCGTCGTTAATCAAGATTATTCTAATATAGAAATAATAATTGTAAATGATGGAAGCCCCGATAATACAATAGAAGTTGCCAAAGAATTAATAAACGAATATTCAAAACAAAGAAAAATATATTTTGTAGATAAAGAAAATGGAGGCGTTTCTGATGCGAGAAATGTAGGACTAGAAAAGGCAAATGGTTTTTATGTCTCTTTACTAGATGGAGATGATATGTTTTGTGAGAAATATATTTCAACAGGCATAAAATTGATGAGAGAAAATCATGCAAACCTTTTTTATTGTAATGTAGATATTTTCGGAAATAAAAAAGGTGAGTGGATTCCTAATAGATATTCACAATTTGGGATTAGATACGATAACTGTATCCCAATAGCATCAATATTTGAAAAAAATCTTTATAAAAAAACAGGTGGCTTTAAAGTTGCGCTTGGATTTTCAGAAGATTGGGAGTTTTGGGTAAATTTATCTAGATACAATCTTATACCGATAAAAAGCGAAGAAAAACTATTTCTATATAGGTCAAATGATGATGGTATAGCAAGTACATATATTGAGGGCGCTCAAAGAGATTGCCTTACAATATGCCAAATAAATGATGATGATTTATATTCTGTTGAAGAAGTCTTAAAGGCACATGAAAATTTAATTTTAATAAAAGAAAACTCTTTTAAAAGAGAAAAAACACTTGATGAAAAACACCCAAATGAATGGTTCTTAAAGTTTTATTTTGGTGTCGTTGCAGAAAGTAAAAAAGATTATCAAAGCGCGCTTGATTATTATGCTAAAGCATTAGAACTTACAAATGGTCAAAATTGGCAAGTTGCATTTAGATTATCAAGATTATTATATGCATTAAATCAAATACAAGATGCTAAAAACCTAGAGTTTCGTGTGAGAACTTTGCGACCAGATATGTGGAAATATTTAGAAGAAAAACTTTAGATAATTCTATTTATTTATAATGTTATAAGATATACCATTTTAATAATTTTATAATAACAGGATTTTTATATGTTCGAAAATAATCAGGAAATAATTTTAGCTTCGGGATCTCCAAGAAGAATAGATTTTCTAAAATCATTGGGAATAACTTTTAAAATTATCCCTTCAACAGTTGATGAAGAAAAATATAGGAACTTAAATCCTGTAGAAATGGTAAAAGTTTTATCATTAGAAAAAGCATTAGATATCGCCACACAAAATAAAAATTCATGGGTAATCGGTGCAGATACTGATGTCGTAATAAATAATGAATCATTAGGAAAGCCAAGTGATAAAAATGAAGAAAGGGATATACTAAAGACTTTATCTGGGAAAACACATCAAGTAATTTCTGGACTTTCTTTGATTAATTTATCACAAAATATAAAAGATACACAATTCACTTCAACAGATGTTACTTTCATAAATCTTTCCGATGATCTTATAGAAGCTTATATAAAAACAGGAGAGGGCGATGATAAGGCAGGTGCCTATGCCTTACAGGGAATTAGCACGGCTTTTATAGATTCAATCAATGGTTCTTATTCTAGTGTGATAGGTCTTGATCTTTCTACGTTAGTCTCAATGCTCTTAAAATATGAAATTATAAAATGCAAAAAATAAAGATTATGTATTTTTGGTTTTTATAGAAGTAATCAACAGATTAACAAATGCATGTCGCAAAGAAGAGAAACTTTTTTTGATTTTTAATTGCGTTTTTAAATAAATTAACGTAATAGTTGTAAAGCCAAGTCAGGTTGTTGATTGGCTTGCGCAAGAATTGCAGTACCTGCTTGTTGTAAGATATTATATTTTGCAAGATTAGCAGCTTCTTCTGCAATATCAACATCCCTAATTCTACTTTCAGCGGCAGTAAAGTTCTCTTTGGCTACCATTAAGTTTTGAATTGTAAGATCTAGTCTTGACTCCGCAGCTCCTAGGACACCACGATTTCTTGTGACAGATGCGATAGCGATTTGAATTGCATCAAGAGCATAACGTGCTGCTGTTTGACAAGCTTCTGAAGTTGTCCCGATAATGGAATATGAGTGAACAGAACTTCCTGCAGGTGCCAATCCTAATGTTTGTAATGCTGCGCCAACTCCATTATATTGAACTTGAGAAGTAGATTTGCCGTCGAATCCTACTTGAAATGTTACAGCAGCACCACTACTTAATAAATTTAATCCATTAAATTCTGTTGTATTGGCAATACGTTCAATTTCACTAAGAAGTGCGGTAAATTCTAGTTGTAATGCAGAACGTTGATCGGTACTATATACACCATTTGCTGATTGTTCTGCTAATTCTGCAAGACGACTTAATACGGTAGTGATTTGTTCTATCGCGCCATCTGCAATATTAATTATTGAAATACCATCATTTGCATTTCTCATAGCAACTGAAGCAATTCTTGTATCAGCTTTTAAACTTTCTGCAATTGCTAATCCTGCGGCATCATCTCTGGCATGATTAATCCTAAGTCCAGAAGAAAGTCTTTCATAAGATGTTTGTAGAGAACTACTCGTGGAACTAAGCTTGTTCTGAGTAGTAATTGATGCCATGTTAGTTCTAATATTAAGTGCCATTTTTATTAATTCCTTTTATATCCTATCCATTTACTTTTTTTCCCTACAATAATTTTAAAGCCAATTCTGGTTGAGCATTAGCTTGTGCTAATACGGCTGCACCTGCTTGTTGTAAAATATTTAATCTTGTAAGTTCAGCAGCTTCTGATGCAACATCAACATCACGAATACGGCTTTCAGCTGCGCTGAAGTTTTCTTTAGCTACTTGTAAATTACTAATTGTAACTTCCAATCTTGCTTCTGCTGCTCCTAATGTACCTCTGTTTCGTGCGCAAGAAGCAATGGCGTCATTGATTGCATCAAGAGCAATACGTGCGGCAGATTGTGATTCTAAATCTGTTGTGGCAATAATTGAGACATTAACCTCAGAAGAATTTTTATTTGCTAATCCTAAAGAAGTAAGTGTTGCAGCAACACCTTTATAACTAACTTGAGAAGCAGATTTTCCATCAAACCCCACTTGGAAAACAACTTCCGCACCACCACTTAGTAGTTGTAATTTATTAAATTCCGTAGTATTTGCTATTCTTTCAATTTCTGAAGTAAGAGCCAGAAATTCGTTTGCCAATGCAGAACGTTGAACATTACTGTACACACCGTTTGCAGATTGTTCTGCAAGCTCTGCTAGTCTACTTAATACATCTGAAATCTGACCGATTGCCTGATCTGCAATTGATATAATTGAAATACCATCATTCGCATTTCTGATGGCAACACTAGCAATTTTTGCATCAGCTTTTAAGCTTTCTGCAATTGCTAATCCTGCTGCGTCATCTCGCGCATGGTTGATCCTAAATCCTGATGATAATCTTTCATAAGCAGTATTAATGTCTGCCGTACTACTATCTAAGTTCCTTTGTGCCGTTAAAGACGGTACGTTAGTTCTAATATTTATTGTCATTTTGCCTGCTCTCCATGGCTAAAAAAATAATCCTTAAAAATTTTTGTAATATATGCAAAAATTTCTTTTTCATACATTACAAAACGCTACCTAAAAACCTACCTTGCAAATGCCTTGCCAAAATAAAAATTTTTTAAACTCTACTAGAAAATTCTTCACGAGTGCTCATTACCTTTTTTACATAATTTTGAGTAATATTAGGCAAATATGATTCTACATTTTCATAAACTCGAGGGTCTAATCCATTTTTAAATGCTTTTTCTTGTGCGCTTGCAACTCGTCCTTCCCCTGCATTAAATGCTGCAACGGCAAATTTTTCCAACGAATCAGAGTTAACAGCTTTGATGGTTGTCCTTTTATTATCTAGAGCACTACTTTGTGAAAATGTTCCGTGAAGCTTTCTAAGATAATTAATGCCTAAAGATGTATTTTGTTCTACGTCATAAGGAGTGTAATTTTCATAATGTGCGAAATTAGCCATCAATTCTTTTCCCGTTGAGTCTAATAATTGGAAAAGGCCTTTGCTTGCATAACCATCACGACTAATCGCCATAGGATTCATTGAAGATTCTGTTTTTGCAACAGCTAATGCCAATGCAGGATCAATGCCTTGCTTTTGCCCCTCTTCTTTTATAACTTTTGTAATTATTTCTTTATTTATCTTATTTATATTGATTTTTAGATTATCATTTGATTTATTTGAAAAATCATATGGTGTACTAAAAAGAGTAGAGGACAAATTTTTGTCAGCTGGAATTCTTTTTGCTGAAACAATCGTTGGAATTTTGACATTGTTTTCTTCAAAATTGTTTTCTTCTAGGGATAAATTATTAATTGATAAATTTTCTATATTGCCGATCTTGTCTAAATTAAAATTTTCTAAATTCACAGCATAAACATCTTTTTGACTCTCAATATTATCTTGAATTATTGTTGAAGTTGCGAATTTAACCTCTTGATTATTCTCTGTTTTTTTGATTTGTTCATGCTCCTTTTCAATAACATCTTGAAGCGCTAAAGAGAACTCATTTGCCACTTGTGAGTTGGCAGGTTCATCAACGTTTAATCGTCTTAAAACCTTTTCCAGATCTTTATATTTTGCGTCAAAATTTATTTTCATAAAAATACCAGTTAAACACTTGGCAATTTTTTTGCATATTTTATGCCACTTGCCGAGTGCTTCTTTTAAAGAGTAGTTTTTTGTGAATATGATGCAATAAAAAGGAATCCATTTTATAAACATTTGCATCGTATGATTTGTAAAATAATTATTTGGACTTTTTGTATATATGGCACCAAGAGAATTGTTAAATACAGAAAAAGCTGCAGTTTGCCTCTTAAGCTTAGGTAAAGAGATTGCTTCTCAAGTTTTGCAACACTTAACAGAACAAGAAGTAAAAAGAATCAGCCGTGCATTTATGTCAGTTTCTGAAGTGGATAGAGAGACTCAATTTGAAGTCACAAATCAATTTAGGAAAATGCTTACTGCTGGTGAAAAAGTTCTTGTAGATGGAAGAGAATTTGCAAAAGAGATTATTGCAGAGGCATTTGGAACTCAAGAAGCAGGTGAAAATTTACTTGATTATATTACAGGGACTAGAAAAGAAGATATTAGCTCAATATTTGAAGAAGTTCCTGAAAAGATTTTAAATCCATTCATTTCGGCAGAACACCCACAAACGGTTGCTTTTTTAATGACGAAGATGAATCCTGAACAAGCTGCAAGTGTAATACAGGCAATGGATGAAGAAACTCAAACAGATATTTTAGTTAGAATTTCTAATTTAAATAATGTAAAGGGTGATGTCGTCGATGAAGTAAGAGAAGTATTAAGAACACAACTAATAAGTGGACTTGAGCATGAAGAAGAAGTCGGCGGACCTAAATCTGCGGCTGATATTTTAAATTTTGTTGATAGAACAAATGAAGAAAGAATTTTAGTAGAAATTGAAGAAATGTATCCTGAACTTGCAGAAAATATTAGAAACTTAATGTTCACATTTGAAGATTGTAAAAGTATTGATGATAGAGGAATTCAAACTATTCTTAAAGAAGTACCAAGAGATCAACTTGTATTGGCATTAAAAAACACAACTCAAGATTTAAAAGATCTTATATTCAAAAATGTATCTAAACGTGGTGCCGAAATGA
Source organism: uncultured Bdellovibrionales bacterium (assembly GCA_964534945.1). Classification (GTDB taxonomy): domain Bacteria; phylum Bdellovibrionota_C; class UBA2361; order UBA2361; family CAKMMH01; genus CAZHFA01. The sequence continues at coordinate 36,452 of CAZHSB010000014.1, forward strand.
TTATGGAAGATCTAGAGTCGTTGGGACCAGTAAAATTAAAAGATGTAGAAAAAGCTCAACAAGGCATTGTCGATATTGTTAGAAGGTTAGAGGCAGAAGGCAAGGTTGCAATAGGAGGTGGTGCAGAAGAACAATATATTTAATTTAAGCAATGATTTTGACAACAATTGAAAGGAAAAATGGGGGCTTTCTTCTATTTGCATTTCATTAATTTACATT
>CAZHSB010000015.1:0-32179 GCA_964534945.1 uncultured Bdellovibrionales bacterium
CTATTAATTCTGATAGACACTTCATTTTATGTGGACATTATTTAGGACGTGACATCCGAAAGCGGAATATGCAAATAATGAGCAAGCCTTCGACGCCTATTATGATGAAGTCGAGGTTTGCGATGAGTCGGCTCACGGGCATTTCAAATCCGCCATACAAACAAGAAATCACAAAATGGTCGACCGAGCGGATTTACTCGTCTGCTATGTCGAAAGCAACAGTGGCGGTGCCTACCAGACAGTGCAATACGCAGCAAAGACAGGCAAAGCCGTTATTAATCTATACGAGGAGGAGAACGCATGACAGCAAATCAAGATATACACGCATTTGCCGTAAAGTGGTTTGATATGTTCCGTAACACCAAAACCGTAAATCACGAAGTTGAAGATTCGACTTTTGCCGATGAGTGCTTCTCTCTCGGATTTGAGATGGATTGCGGGAAAGCATTCGAGGCCGCATACCCGGAGAGCAAAGCGTTCAATGATTATCGTGAGCTCGATAAAATAATCGATAGCATAGATAGTGTTTCGCTTCTTGGCTCTGCCATTTTTTCAAAATGGCGTTATTTCACGCATTGGGCGGGTCCGGGTGAAGATATCCTATCCTTTGAAAACCGGGCGTGGTTTATCACTGCGCTCAGTAGGCTTGAACGCCTTTCAGCCTGCACAGAAGCAACGCCTTTTCTGTTTGCTGGTAACGCCAAGAAAGTAAAGATTATTTCAAACAATATTTGCTACGGTCCTTGTCCCGCGCCGGATGATGAAGTTGAGCAACACCTTTCTATTACGATTGATGGCAGAGTGTTCTTTTCTGTATATACCTACGGAGACGGGATTAAGCACAACAAGAGCCGCACGAAAAACTTCAAAATTGCTCCTGACAGGGCAGCATACATTCTGAAAACAATTGCCGACTACTTTTCAGACGACTATGATGTGGCAATGGCAACTGATGTCGGCGACTGGGAAATGACTCTGACAAACGAAGAAGGTGTCCCATACCGCTTCCGAGGTTCGCTATGCTCCGGCTGTCCTAAGGAACTGGATAATTACTCCGATATCATACGCTTTAACCTTGATATGCCGGAACTGCTCGTTTTCGATGGATGTGCTAATTCTGACAGAATTGAAAAGGTCTCTATCGACTATCACCGCTTGACAAAAATCAAGCCCGGCGTTATCCCTGAAGGTGCAACGTGGGAGTATGCCACTTGGGATTATAGTGAGCATCTCGTAATTGACAGAAAGGCAGAAACACTGGAGCATATCCAGAGTATCGGGAGCGGCTGTCAGGTTTCTCGTAAATACCGCGTTGAGGACGGCATCTCGTCCCTATTGGATGACCTTGATGCTGAAGCTTTTTTCGCTCATACAGAGGGCAATCCTCCCGATGTTGTCAACAATCCTCTCGAAACAAAGGACTACAAGATTACCATAGATTATCTGTACGGAGAGCAAAGAGTTCTGACCGGCACTTTTGATAAAAACGGTTTACTGAATATGTCGCTTGCAGTTGAACAGTAGCGACGGCGAGATTGAACAGTAGCGTCGCTGAAAACTGAACAGTAAAATTACAGGACACGCACTTTTTTTAATTTGAATTTTCGATCTGTTACGGACTACATTACCAACGCACACTTTTTGATTTGCAAAATTTTTGCATAAGGATAGCCCACTAGCCTTAACGCCTTGTATTAAAATTTTTATAAATTTGAGCAAAAATTTCTTCATAAAATCTTAAAATTTTAGAGAACTCTATTAGTTAAAATAAAACTCCATTAGTATTTTTGATGAATATCTTATAAAAATGATGCTTGTTTTCTTGAATAAATTCTTATAAATTGAGTAAATATCGTCGTGTTATTTATCATTCATGATTTAAATCAATAAACTAATAAAAAAAGAAACTCAAAGTTAACTAGTTTATTTTATTAGCAAAAAATATATTATACGATTACTTTCCCTTTTTCTTGGATTTTCCGGCATTTAATTTAGCTTTCTTAACTTCTTCACAAACAGGCTCTTTCTTTTCAATATTCAGACAATGACCAGATTTATTTTCACAATCTTGTTTTATCGAATTTTCTAACTCTTCTCTTGCTTTAAATGTACTTGTAGATAACACCTCTTTTAAACTCGCATAACTACCCGCAATACATCGACTTAACCCCTCATGGTCTTCTTGACATTTTGCAATAACATCGCCCTGTTTTTCCAGCAAAACATTATCAAGATTTTTTTTTGCACTTTCTTCATTATCACCCTTTGAAGATATTATTCCCCAATAAACAGTATATTTTTCTTTTGATTGAATATCTACTTTGCTTTTTCCTGGTAAAATTTTTTTTGATTGATTTTTACCAACTAAAATTTCCTTTTCCCAATTATAAAAAACTGGAGCTTTACAAAAAACTTCAGCAAATATTGGATTTGCCAATAATAGATTCAAAATTAGTATAAAAATTATAGTCCTAACACTCATAATGTAATAAATCGTAAAAAATTTAAAAAAACTTTAATCTGTATAATTTCATAATAAAAATCAAAATTATTTCAAGTATTTTAGTAAATTGTCCGAAGTTAATATTGAGAACGTATTACTATGAAAATTTTTAATTTAAAGAAACAATTACAAAATGTGAAGTTGCCGATCTCTCCAGATGTTCTTGAGGAAGCTAGAAGGTTAGTAGGCAATGGTAACGCACGAATGGATACATTAGCATTTTGTGTATCTCAAGATCCAGCATTAACACTAGCAATTTTAAAAAATGCAAATTCAATGTTTTTTTCAGAAGGAAAAAAATTAACTACATCTATTAAAAGTGCAGCTATACGACTTGGATCTGAAACTATTATTTCTATATTATATTCATTAGGTAATATAAAAAATCCAAAAGATAAAAATGTTTTAAAAGCTTTAAATTTATATAGAGATAAAAGTAAAAGAGCCGCGATAGTGGCTAGAATGTTTGCAGAAAGTATTAATAAATCTATTAGTGATGAATCTTTAGTTACAGGATTATTTTTGTATTTAGGATATATATTGTCTTTATTAACTTTACAAGAAAATTTCCTAGAAATTGCAGAAGATAATCCTCCCCCAATAATACGATATAAAATTTTTGAAAATTATAAAATTAATATCGAACAAAGTGCTTTTACATATCTTATCAATAATAATATATCAAATGTTATTATCGAAGCCTTAGATAAAGATGCTGATTTAAATAATAATAAAGATAAAATATTGTTAAGAAATATTGTTTGGTCAGCATATGAATTTGTAGAAGCTTTTGATAATAATAAATGGAAAAAATTTGCACCAGGCAATATACTCTCCCCAAAAAATCCAATTAGATCCCTTTTCCTAACTGAACAACAATATGGGAAAATCTATGAACGGGCAGCAGGATTTTTCATATCAAACAAACTATTTCTTAAGAAAAAATATCAAATGGGCGACGAATCACAGCCTTTTGATCAAAATGAAGATGATGAAACAACCATATTAGAGAATCAAGATATACAACAATTTTTTCTTAATAAAGAAGATGATGATTTTGATTTAGGCAAAGCCTTATCAGAAAAGAAAGATACTCCTAGAAAAGAAAATTCTACTGTAAATTTTATAGAACCAAAACCTTCTTACTTAAAAAAAGCCAATACTTTAATACAAGAAACAAAATTTATTTTTGATAATACGACAACAAGCGAAGATGCAATTACAAAGATTCTTGATATTTTGGTCAATGACGGTGGTTTCAAAAGAGCTGCAATTGTTGTTGTTTCGGAGGATAAAAAAAGCGCTCTTGTTGTTTGTGCTAGAGGATCTGCAAAACTTGGCCAAAGAATTCCTATCACAGATGAACTGTCACCACTAGTTCAATGTTTTTCAAAACTTCAATCTTTTGGAAATAAAGAAAGTCAAAACTCTCCATTTAATAGTGCATCATATGCATTATCTCCAATTGATGTAGACCACTCAACTCCTGTATCTTTATACGCAGATTGTGGAAAAAACACACCCTTAACTTTTGAAGCTAGAAGAGTTTTTAGAAATGTTGTAGATATCTTAAATCAAAAACTTCCTACGCTACTAGGAGGAATTCCTATTGAAATCAAACTACATTAATACGTTAATTTCAAAACATATTAATAAAATTTTTAAACACTTCTGCTCCTGCCCAAAATGTACCAACAGTCCCAAACAAATTCGTCAAAGCAGCCACTAGTAAAATTTTGCTTAATCTATTCTTCCACCACCCTTTAACCGATGTAAGGTCATCTGCTACAGTTTCAAAATCTTCAATCGTAGGCTTTTTTATCCATGCTTCTGTAAGCCCTGCAAAAATTCCGACACTTATCGTCGGATTTAATGCCGTGAACGGCGCCAAAACAGCTGAAACTAAAATCGTTAAAGGATGAGCCAAAGCAACAATTGCTCCTAACCCAGAGCAAAACGCTTTTATAACAAACCAGCTCACAACCATATCCTTTGAACTTGAAAAATCAGCTTTACAAAAGCCAATTACTATCATCATTATAATTAAAGCAGGAATTCCATATTTTAAAACTTTTATAAAGTTACTTGGAGGAGGTAAAACTTCTAATGGGGCCAAATCGGTTTTTGTAAATATATTCTTTTTTATTCCTGGAGTGTGCCCCGCGCCAACAACTGCAACTATTTTTTTCCCATTAGCTACCCTTATTTTTTCTGCCAAATACTTATCTCTTTCATCTATTAAACTTATTTTTATTTCGGGGAATTCTTTTGAAAAATCAGCCAATGCAGACTCTAGGGCATCTTGAGACTTTAATTTTTCTATATCTTCAGCTTCTATTTTTTGCTCCTTTGCGACCCCAAGAAGCATTGATACAGATGTTTTTATCATTGTCCACAACCCCAACGATGCCCAAACACGTTTTAATGTAATTTTTATTTCTCTGTCAGCTAGGACAATTGGAATTCCAAGTTCGTGAGCAATTTTTGCAGAATCCATCATTTCGGTTCCAGGCTTTATCTTTAACTTATCTCCTAATTTTTTTTGAAACGAAGCAAGCATAAGTTGTGCTATTAAGACATATTGTTTCCCTTCTTTTATAACTTTTACAATATCTGTCTTTTTCCATCTATCAGGATCTTGTAATGATTCATATCTTTTTTCACATAACTCTATTGCTACAGCATCAGGTTTAATTTCTCTTATTACTTCTCCGACAAGATCCGCACTTTGTTGACTAATATGTGCAGTCCCAACAAGATAAACATCTTTATCGGGAAGATGTATTAAATCTACGTTATCCTTATACTTTTCAATATTTTCTAAACTCATAGTTGCAACCTTTTTAAATCCTAAAAACTAATTTACTTTTTTTATAAGCTCATTTGTTATGTCAAGCGTATTTTCATTAAACACCACAACACCTAACACTACAGAATTTTTATCAAGCACTAAATCTATACCATTATCTTCAGCATAATCTTTCACTACTTCCATAACATTTTTAATCAATTTTTTATTTGTTTCTTCAAATTTTCTCTTGATTGTATCTTTTGAATCACTAACAAATAATTTCAAATCTCGTACTTCCTTCTCAAGTTTTTTTCCCAACTCTTTATCACTTGTGCTAGCATATTGTTTTTCCAAATCTTTTACTTTTTCAGCACGTGTTTTATACTCTTTCTCTGTTTCTTTCGTTAATTCTTCTAATTCAAGCTGTTTTTTTCTTGCTTCATTTGTTGAATTAATAATTCTATTCAAATCCGCAATTGCTATTTTGTATTCAGCATATGCAACGTTAAAATAAGTAAGCACACAAGCTATCATTGATAAAATAAAATATTTTTTAGGCATGGCATAAATCCCTATAATGTTACAAGGATTTATGTTAAAAGTTTATTTATTATTATGCAAGAGAAACTAATTTATCATCTTAAAAATAATATTCTTCAATTTATCTAAAATTTTTGCCTTAAAAAATCTTTTACAGTAATATTTGATAGTTTTGTTTTATATTTTACCTAAAGGAAGTTATCTTTATGCAAAAGTTATTTTTTTTGTCACTCATATTATTTTTAGTATCGTGTACAAGCTCAAGTGACGGGAATTCTTCTATAAACGTGACTGCTGACTCACAATATCAAACAATTGGAGAATTTAGGTCAACAACATCAGAAAACGGAATCGGGGAAGTGTCTTTCCAAATAGAAGAAAGTACAAAAGCTTTTCAATTAATTACGACTATTGACGGAGAAGAAATTGCAATAATAAAAATCTCATCTCCAAATCAAGAGGAAGTATTTAATCACAATACATATTATAGTTCTTATCTTACAGATGGTGAAGAATATCAAAAAAACATAAACACCTTTAACTTTCCAACAACACCTAGCGATTCATTAGAAAGTGGAACATATACCGTTCAGTACCAAATAAAATCTAAAAAAAGTAATATATCATCAGAAACAATTTTAATTACAAAAAAAGATTCTGATTTATCAAAAGGAATAATTACATTAAATGTTATTTTTGCAGGATCTGTCGCAAGCAGTGAAGAATTAATCAGTAATATTAAAAAAGCTATTAAAGATTACACAATTCCAACATTAAATAAAGCGGGACTAAAAACAACTGTAAATTATTTATTGTATCCTAGCTTAACCTCACTTCTACCAAATCCTAAGCAAGGAGATTCTATGTATGAAAGTGTGGCAAATTCCTTATCGTCAGGGATAAATCTTTTCATGGGGGCTGACATTAAAGATTTCCATAAAGATAAAGGGCATAGCGGACTTAGCGCCTCTGCACCTGGGCCAGTTTTACCTTGTAAAAAGTCAGCAATTGCTTTTAGTTTAAGTGATGCCGTAGGAGACGATGGAGAATTTAATGGAAGTGGTTATGACCAAGTAACAGACGAGGAAAAAGATGAAGATGAAGGAGATGAAATAAGGCTTTTTTCTGATTCAATTAGTCATGAAATTTTTCATTATTTAGGGTTAAGAAATTCTGTTGAATTTTCTTCCAACGTCGTTGTATGGTCTGATGGACTAAATTCTGAAAAATGTGTTGAAAAATCTCGTTGTGAACAAATAAGGAAAGCTAGAGAAAATGTAATGTATCCTTATCCAATAAAGCATGACTCTACTTCTGATGATAGAAATTATTATTGGTATGTAAGAAATATCGTTTCTAGTGGACAAAAAGAATTAGCTAATTTATGGGTAGGAATTAATTAAGCTAAAAATTTCTATTTCCTCAAAGAGATGACTTTTTTCTAATAAAAAGATATACTTTGATGCATGCAAAAGAAAAATAAGTGTACATTTGACGTCGTTATTTTATCATTTTTTTTTGTTTATTGTGTTTTTATTTCGCTAAACAGACTAATCGCTAGAGATGAAGGTTTTTATATTGTAGCAAGCGAACTTATCCTACATGGAAAAATTCTTTACAAAGACTTCTTTTTCCCACAAATGCCTTTTACAGCATTATTTTTTGCAATGTGCATGAAAATTTTTGGAATTTCTTGGTACGTAGCAAGAGCTTCTTGCGGACTTATTTACTTTTTCACAGGCCTAACATTATATTTTTATATAAAATCAAAGATAAATCTAAAATTTGCAATTTTTAGCTTAATCGTTATTTCATTATCGCCAATGGCTTTCCCATGGTTTCCAATTTTAAAAAGTTATTCTTTTGTAAATTTATTATTGCTAATAATTTTCATATTGATTGAATGGCTAGGTAAACGTATCAATTCTTTATCTAAAATTAATATTTATATTAGTTTATTTTTTATAGGTTTTTGCTTTGGAATGCTTGGACTTGTTAGATTATACTTCTTAGGATTATTTCCTATAGTCGTTTACCATTTATATCAAATAAAAAGAATAAATCTAAAAAATTATATTTATTTTTTTATTGGTTCCATTATCGCACTTATCCCTGCAATTTTCTTTTTCATAATTGATTATAAAGATTTTATTTTTAATAATTTTGGCTATCACTTAGTAAGGGCGCAAGAACCAATTGAATCAGAACTTAAAACAAAAATATTTTCTCTATTAAAGGTTCTTGGGTTAAATTATTCATTTTACCTTTCCCAAATACAAATGATGATTATATATCTTTTCCCAATTTTATGGGGAATATTATATTTTATCAAAACCTATAATGATAAAATTAAATATTTTCCTATCCTTTATATATTATGGATTATTTTTTTAAACTCTCTACCTTCTCCTACTTATCTTCAGTATCACTGTTGCATAGTAATTTTCATGACTATAGTGACATGTGATTTTATAAACTCTATTAGATGGGAAAAACTTCAATCTTTCGTTTTTTATTTTTTCTTAGCAATATTTATCTTTTTTTATCCCCGTTTTTTTACTTCATATATCTTAACAGGAGATGCTGTCATCGGTATAAGTGGGCAACAAGCTGAAAATTGGCATTTAAATAATATTGAAGAAGTTTCATCTCATCTTAACACGATAAATAAAATCACGAAGAACAATGGCTTCACACTAGCTCTTTGGCCTGGACACACCCTTGGAAAAACATACTTATTACTTCCTGGGACAGAAAACCCTTTTTCATCAAAAATTCCAGAAGATGCCGCTATAAAATATAATCTTTTAAAAAAAGAAGATATCTTAGATAATATTGCCAAGAATACTGTCACAACAGTTGTATATAGTGATAATTTAAACCGACTTGAATTAAAGATTTTTTTAATAAATCACGATTTTATACTACGTTCTAGAATCGGAGATACCTATATTTGGAGTAAAAATGAATAGTCTACTAACAAAATTTATTTATATTTTTTTAGCCATTTTTGTCATTATCCCCAATAAAATATTTGCAGGGCCTTTAAATGATTTAAAAGATTCAAATTTAATGCAAAAAGTTGAAGATTCTTCTTCAATTGACGAGAAAAAATGGTTTAGAGGGCATCCAATTTTAGAAAGTATTTTCATAGAAAAATCTGGGCCTAAAATGTTAGCTAACTGGATAGGCGAAGGAAATAACGATTTTTTTTCTCAGGAAAAATATTATTCTAACAAGATAAAAGAAAAAAACCCAATAATAAAATACAAAGGAAGGTATGTTGATAAAGAGCGTGAAAATTTATTTGTGTATGTTTTCGTTCCTCATCCAAAAATTGCAAGTACTGTAGAAATCGGACTAAATGAGACTATAAACAAATTATCTCCTCCAAAAATTCCTGTTTTTTTTCAAAAACAAATAGAAATAAATTCAAATAAGGGAATGCTATATCTTCATAAAAGTGGCGCCTGCTCAATTTTGATAAACCTTCCTTCTGGAACCCGTTTTAGAACTTATAAGAAAGACTGTAAGGATAAAGATGAATTAATGAAATTCACCAAAGGATTTGATATAAATAGGTTGAAAATGAAGCTTACAAAACCGAAAATCGACGTTACTGAATAAAAAACCGAATTAAAATTTGAGATTTTGTGAGTTTTTAGATTTTTATTATACCTGTCCCCTTGCAAAAAAATTTTCTTTTTGCTAGAGTGTTTGCCTTGTATTAGATATTTTTATAATTTATAAAGGTTAGGAAAAATGCCAAATCATAAATCAGCTGAAAAGCGTTTAAGACAAAATTTGAAAAAAAGAATCAGAAACAGAGTTATTAGATCTGCTTGCAGGACTGCTGTGAAAAAAGTTAATAAAGCCATCGTAGAAAATGATTTAGAAAGAGCTCGTGAATATTTTTTAACAGCAGAAAAAAGCTTATCAAGTGCTGCTTGTAAAGGGATTTACCACAAGAAAAATGCCTCAAGGAAAATTAGCCGTTTAGCTCAAAAATTAAATAAATTGCAACATTCATAAAGCATGCTTGTTCGTTTACTTATAAAAAAAGCGGGAACAAATTTTAGTTTGTTCCCGCTTTTTCGTATTTTTTTAAAGTAAATAATTAGTTCCAGTCAATATTTGATAAGTAGTCATGCGCCTTATCATATCCATACTCTCCCATAGCAGCGCCACAGCCAATCCCAGCACCTAATCCTGCTACTGGGCTAGCGATTATAGAACCTAAGCCACCGCAAAGGAATCCTCCTCCAAAAGAACCCAATCCACCTGCAACAGCACTTCCGACAGGAACAACTGACGCCCTAATTGTATTTGGAAACAAATAATTTCTGTTTGATATGTCTTCTTGATAACCAGATTTTATACTATCCCAATCTCTAGCAACATCTAATGCTACACCAACAGGAAGTCCGATTCTTCCCAAAAACTTTGAACCATTTGTCGTAAGCGCGGACATTCCAGATGTAAAAAAACCACTTAATGAAGAAAATAACGAGTTAAGCCAACTAACTCCTGAACTTTCTTGCGCTCCAGTATTAGCCAAATAAGCTGTATTTTCATAAAGATCAGCATTATTATTAGTAGTTGTGATATTATAACTATTTTGAAATGAATCATAATTCTCAAAATTATTATAATAATTTTGATCATTGTTTAAATAAACATTGTTCATAAGATACTCCTTTTAAAAGTTATCGAGGCAAAAACAATTTTGCCTAAAAAGAATATCGAAAAACATCTCTTAAAGTTTCTTAATTTATCAATTTCAAATAAAGACTATTATTAAAATAATGAATTATTAGGATTATCTTTAATATCTGTATATGCAATTCTTTGATGATATATCGCCGTTAAAGTTTTTACAAAACTATCTGCTATTTGATGTAAATCTTTTAAAGTCAAATCACATTCGTCTAATTGTCCTGCTGCAAAAATTTTATTGATCATTTTTTGAACTAATACTTGAATCTTATCTTTTGAATGTTCAGGAAGTGCTCGAACAGCTGCCTCAATGCAATCAGATAACATTAAAATTCCAGCTTCTTTACTTTGTGGCTTTGGACCAAGATAGCAATATAAAAGCTCGTCTATTTCCTCATCATTATCTTTTTTACATTTTACTGCTTTATTATAAAAATATTCTATCAATGACGTTCCATGATGTTGTTGAATCATATCAATAATCGGCACAGGTAATTTATATTTTGCAGCAAGTTCAACACCTTCTTTAACATGTGATTTTATGATCAATGCGGACATTGATGGAGTTAACTTATCGTGCGGATTTTCCCCTCCACCTTGATTTTCAACAAAATACATAGTCTTACTAATTTTGCCAATATCATGAAAATATGCACCCGTTTTCAGTAGTACAGGATTTGCACCTACCAAACTAGATGCCATTTCTCCCATCATTCCCATGACCATTGAATGATTCCAAGTTCCAGGAGCTTGAAGACTTAATTCTTTTAAAAGCGGATGATCTAGTGTAGCTATTTCCATAAGCCTCATATCTGTTACATATCTTCCTAAATGTTCCACAATCGGCGTTAACCCAGAAGCAATTAAATAACATAAGAGCCCACCTAAAAATCCACATATAAGCCTAACTAAAAGATCAAGATACGAAAAATTCGCTGTAAAAAATGAAATCATTAAAGAAAATGGTATCGACAATATAGCAATATTTAATCCTGCCTTTATGTAAGCCCCTCGTGATCGGAACTTTACCGTTCCAGAAATTGCAACTAATGAAGAACTTAATGCGTATGTATATAAAATCGGTGAATCTTTAAAATAGACAGTAACTATTAAACTCCACATAAAAGCATACATTGTAGCTAATTTCATTGACATTACTGATTGAATTAATAATGCCCCCATAGCTAAAGGGAAAGCAAGATTTAATGACTCTTTTGATATTTTAGACTTATCATTAATACTACTTAATTCACTTAACAATGAATCTCTTGATATTTGTGAAAATTTTAGAATTACTACAGATAAAAGTAGAATACATAAAATCGTAAAAAAATTCTTAAATTTTAATTCATTTTTACTAAGTAATTTTACGAAAATCCCATAAATAGAAAAAGTTCCAACAAAAATTATCGACATTCTTCCAATTGACTTTAAATATTCCTCTGAATATGTTGCCCCTATTAATAAATACTCTGGGAAAAAAGCAACAATTAATGAAAATAATACCCCTGCAAATATAATAAAATCGTTTTTTCTTTCCCTTGTATTTAATAAAAATTTAAAATTCTTTTTCATTTATTTTATAATTTTCCGTTCTCTAATTCTAACTTCTTACCTTCTAAATCCTTTTCGATGTCGCTTACTGTTGTCTCCAATTCTTTAACAAGATTCTTTTCTTCAATTCTCTTAATTCTCGCACTAGGCCCCTTATAACGACATTCTTGTGCAATAATTACAGGTTTCTTTATCCCTATGAAGCAATCTTCTAATGCCCCCATAAAAGCCTTAAAAATACTTTCATCCTCATAAGCGAGCGCAATATCATATACACCTTTTATGGTTTTTTTCATTGAATTTAACGGATGACCTAAAACTTGAGATTGTACTAAAACGTCTAAACATCTAACAACATCTGCAACTAAAAATCTAAAAATCATTTTCCTTTTTTCATCTTCTCTTTTTAACTTAACTTCTGCAGCCAAAAGACTTAATTCTTGCAAAGAATCTATTGAATATGGTTCAATCAATACTCCATCTATTCCTCCAAGCATTGAATCAGCAAGAAATTTAGCATCTCCCTTTACAGAACAAAGTAAAATATAACCAGCTAAAAATCCAACACTAGTTTCTTTAGCTTCTTTTATAAATTTTAGAATTCTTTTTTTTTCAATCTTATCAGAGATAAAGATTAAGTCATATTTTTCGTTTTGTTTTAAAAGTTCTAACCCTATTCTTTCATTTCTAACAGAATAAACACTGTTAAATTGAATAACAGCAGACATAGCTTGCTTTAGAAGCATTCTGTTCTTTGAATCTGGGTCTATGGCAAGACAGTTGTAAAATTGCATGGCTTTTTATAAATAAAATAATCATATAAAAGCATCGGTACGATGTTTTAAAATATTTAGCTTTTAGGAGAATTTTTTTCAAAAAATTAACTGTTTATAAAAATAGCTCCATTATCTTAAGAATTAATGTATAGTCCCAATTTTATCGTTGAAAATTAATTTAAATTATGCGCTTTTTCGAGCTTTATCAATGCAACAACCTCAATATGGTATGTTTGAGGAAACATGTCTAATATGGCCAATTTTTCCAATTTATAGCCCTTTAAAAGAAGCTCCTTTAAGTCTCTTTGAAACGATGGTAATGAACAACTAATATAGATTATTTCTTGCGTATCTGCTGGCAAAATGCGTTTAATAACCTCTTTTGCGCCAGAACGTGGGGGATCTAAAATAACACAACTTGATAATTTATTTTTCTTTACAAAATTTTCACAAGAGCTTTGAATAAAATCGATCTGCCCTTTTAATTTTTCTTTTATTACAAAAGATTTACCAATATTAACTAATCTTTCATCAAGCTCAACCGCGACAACACTCTTGCCCTTTCTAGCAAGAGGAAAAGAAAAGTTCCCTGCTCCTGCATAAAGCTCGGTAATATCATTTTGATTAACATTCTCTAAAACAAAATCAATTAAAAATTTATTTGCCTTTATGTTTACTTGCGAAAAATGTCCTGCAAATTCATCTTGAGAAAAATTTTTAAACACGGGATTGTCTTTAAATTCTATTATTAGCTTATATTCATCAAAATCTTTAAAGTCTTTAAATTCATTTTTCTTTAATTTAGCAAAAATCCTATCATCTCTTATTTTTAAAATTACGAAGACCATTTCATCTTCGCTATCTAAAACAAGTGAATAAAAATATTTTCCAAATTTTGAAACTTTATCTTTTATTTTATTTAAGCATTCATTTAATTTATGTGAGATAATATTACAGGAATTGATATCAATTACATCTCTTGAGCTTCCAGCAAAAAAACCTATTTCCCCCTTTTCTGATATATGAAACACAGCTCTTTTTCTATAATTAAATTGTGGTATTTCCCCCAGACCTAATATCTTAATATCATTAAATTCAATTTTTGATTGAATTTTTAAATAATCTTGTACAACTTTCAACTTTAATTTTAACTGATAATCATAATTAACATGTTGATAATGACAACCTCCACATTTATAAAATAGTGGACATTCTGGTGTAATTCTAAATTTAGACTCTTCTAAAATAGAAACAAGCTCTCCTTTTAAAAAATTCTTTTTATCCTCTATAATTCTTGCTTTGACTAATTCTCCTGGTAAAACATATGGAATAAATATTTTTTTATTTATTATGCTATTGTCATCAGACGAGATAACACAGCCAACAAAATCCCTTCCGAAAGAAGGGTTTTCAATTTTTGCGACAACTTCTTTTTCTTCCATTTTTTAAAATTACATAAAACCAAAATCAAGCATTTGGTTCTTTACTTTCGTTAGACGCGATAACTTTATTTGTATTAGATCGTAATTCCGCTATGGCATTATTTAAATATTGTTTAGGAATTGTTCCTCCACCTATAGGCATAGATGGCAAATCAATTTTTAAAGGATCTACATATTTATTGTTAATATAAAAACTATAATGAAGATGTGGCCCCGTCGAAAGCCCTGTAGTGCCAACATTTCCTATCTGTTGCCCCCTTGATACCCTTTTCCCTACTTTTATATCAGAAGTAATCTTTGAAAGATGTAAATAAGATGTTTTATATTTTGAGCTATGTTGAACTGTTATCATTTTTCCAGCGCCACCGTTCCAGCCTGCAAACGTTACCATACCATCTGCTACAGTCCTAACTGGTGTTCCTATCGGTGCAGCAAAATCTACACCATTGTGTGGACGTTTTTTCTTTAAAATTGGGTGTAACCTGTTGTCAGAAAAAACAGAAGAAACTCTAGTAAAACTTACAGGATATCGAAGCATATAATTTCCAGCAACTTCTCCTGTTTCATTGTAATAATTCATTTTGCCACCATTCCCTTTATATCCAATCATTGGCAAAAATTTTCCCTGATTAATTATTGAAGCTGCTTGAATATTACCTGCCGATAAGAACTCTCCCTTTTCTGTCCTTTTTTCAATATACTTTATTGAAAAGACATCTCCATGCCTTAATGAAGAACGAAAGGAAACTTTAGAACTAAACAAATCTACAAATTGATCGATTACATCGTTTGGAATGCCAAGACGCATGGCTTCTATAGAAAAACAAGAATCGATCTTTCCAGTCACAATTCTACTTTTTTCGATTACTTTAGGTGTAAAAACTTTAACATCATATTTCCCATCATCTCTTAATGATAATGTAATTTCTTTTCCAAGAGGCATTTTTCTTTCAAGCTTTTGAATTTTTCCAGCTTTTATATAAAGTCTTAACACTTCACCTATTCTAAGTGAAGAAAGGGAAATTCCAGATTTTTTCAATGCTGTTGCTGCATTAAAACTAGCATTTCTTGTATCACCATTTTTTAACCATATTCCAGTTAATGTATCACCTTTTGCAACCTCATATTCCGTATAACCTTTAGGTGTATAATTTTTCCCAAGATCTTGTGCTATTTGTTTAATATCAATAGAATCTGGCTCCTGATCATCTAATGACAATCTTGCCTTTAAATCTTCCCCAGATTCTTGTATAAGCTTCTTAGAGCCAGATACCAATATCGTATCTGGATTAATATCATATCTTAAAGCAACAGCGATGCTTGATTCTTTAACTTGCCCGCTTTCAGTATTCGGAACAATCGAAGTGAAAACCCATTTTTTAGAGGAACTCGAACTTTCTCCATTTATAAAATACAAACACAATACGACAAAACATAACGCGCCGAGGCAAAACGTTAACTTATTATTTTTTATAAATTCCATATGATACAAAAACAATCCAATAAAAATAAAAACTACCCTACGGCGTCACAAAGAAATGACGACAGATAGTAAATAAACAAAAACTTTTGAAATTATACATATAAAACAAAAAATTTAACAGATATTAACCTATTTTGCCTTATATCTTATAATAAGTACCTAGTTTTTCTGTAAAAATTACTATATAATAAAGATATAATGTTTTGTTTTTATTATAAATTATTTTTTTACCTCTTTGCTGATAAAATAAAACGGTGTTTATGAATTTTGTTCTTGGATTAGATGTTGGAAAAGTGCGAATAGGAATTTCAATTGGTTCTTTAGAATCAAAATTGTGCTCTCCCCTAACAACCATAAAAAAAGACGGGGCAGAAAAAGAAATTCATAAAATTATTCTCGATAAGAAAATATCAACACTCATTATTGGACTTCCACTAAATGAAGAAAACCAAGAAACAGAGACATCTAAAAAAATAAGATTTTTTGCAAAAAAATTACAACAAGAAATAAATATAGATATTGTCTTTGTTGATGAATATCTTACTTCTAGTGAAGCAAAAGAAAGATTACACATAACGACCAAAGATAAAAAAACAAGAAATTCTGGTATTATTGATTCTATGTCTGCGACAATTATACTAGAAAGGTATTTTGCAAAAGAATGTATTATATTAAGATAATAACTAAAGGGTATTTTTAGGATTTTTACCAATGAAACCAAATTTAAAAATTTTATTTATTTTTTTCTTTCCTATAGCAAGCGCTATCGTAACATATATTATTCTTTCATCATTGTTTTTTACACCTTACGACAAAAACGATACGACGGAAAAACTTATAGTCGTAACTAGTAATGCCAAAGAAACTGGGAAAATGCTAAAGAATGAAAAAATCATAAGAAATTGGTGGAGCTTTTCTACTATCGTTTTTTTGCGCTCATTAAAAAATAAAGTTACCACAGGGGAATACTCATTCTCTCCTTCAATGTCTCCTTTGGAAATTGTAAAAAAAATAAATACTGGAGATGTTATACTTAGAGAAATCAACATTACTGGAGGAGATACCGTTCAAGATGTGATAAATAAAATTGTAAACCAAGAAGTCACGACAAAAGAACAGCTTGATGAAAAAATCTTAAACAAACAATATATTCAAGCATTAGGAGTCCCAAGTGGAAATCTTGAAGGATATTTATTCCCCGCAATCTATAAATTCACACGTCCAATTGAAGTTGATAATATATTAAAAAGAATTTTAATTGAAGGAGATAAAAATTGGCTTCCTATTTATGAAGAGCGTAGTCGAGATTTAAAAATGACGCGAAGAGAAATTCTAACGCTAGCCTCTGTGATTGAACGAGAGTGCATGGAATTACATATTCCAAAAGACATTGCAATATTACGTGATATTTCTTCCATTTACCACAATAGATTAAAAAAAGATCTTCCACTAGAGGCCGTATCTACGCTTTTATATGTAAATAAATCTCTTTCTTTACCTCTTAGCGATGAAGATAAAGCTATAAATTCTTCATATAATACTTTTACAAATATTGGACTTCCACCTTCTCCTATTTGTAACCCGATGAGGGCTTCTATAGAAGCGGCGCTTTATCCGGCTGAAAGAAAATATATATCTTTTTCTTTCAATCAAAATACAAAAGCGCTCTCTTTTCAAAATGAAAATAATTAAGGATTAATGAACGAAGATATAAAAAAAATAATAAAAATTTTAGAACACAAAAATATATTGAAACGTTTTTGTGATATTTTTATTACTTTCTTTGCCATTATTGGATTTTCTTGCTTTGTCTATCGCATAATATTCCAAAATAAAATTTATTCGTTATATTTTTTAGAAGCCTTTTGCACGATAACTTTAGTATTGATTTTTTATTGCAACATAAAACTGAAAGTTCAAAAACAAAAGTTTTTGGAAAATATTGATGATTATTTTTCATTAAAAAATAGACTAGATAATTTGTTAGAACTAGATAAATCAAATAACATTGATATTGAAAAAAACCTTGTCTTAGAAAAACAAACCTTACGCCTTTTATCTCCTAAAAAAATCATAGCTTTTGAAAATGTCAACTTAACAAGATTAAAACTTATACTTTTTATCCTATCATTTATTTTAATAATTTTTTCAATAAGGTTAAGTAATAATCTAATAATCGATAATAATTTACTGAACAAACTAAATAAAATCCAAAAAGAAATAAATAAAGAAGACATAGAACAAAAAATAAAAGAAGAAACAAATAATTTTATTAAAGATATAAACAAAGCTAAGGACAAAGAAGAGGCATTAAAAAAAGTACTGGACTTTGAAAATTTTATAAATTCAAATGAGTTAATAGAAAATTCTAAAAAAATAAACAACGAAAGCTTATCTTTAGATTATTTACAACTACCGACAGCAACATCTACTTTTACATTTACCCCTACCTTTACGCCATCTTTTACCAATACACCTACTGTAGCTCAACCTAAATCTTCAAAAAAAGAGATACAAGAATCGCCAACTCCTACGCCATCACCAACTCCTACAATTGAAAAAAAAGATTCCCCTCAAAATAATAAAGAAAATAAGTCTCAAGCAAAATCATCTAATGGAAATGACGGAAAAAGCAAAAACGAGTCTGACAATAAAGATGAAGATAAATCAAAAGAAGAATCAAAAAATGCTTCTAAAAACGATAAGCAAAAAGACTCTAAAGAGGATTCAAACAAAAAACAAAATAGTGAAAAGAAAGGCAATTCTAATAAACAAAATCAAGAAAATAGTGAAAAAGAAAAAATTCAAGAAAAAAATAATAAGAATCAGGAAAATAAACAAAACAAAAAAAGCCAAGAAAAAATAGAGAATTTAAAAAAAGAAATGAAAAGCACTCTTAAAAAGATGAAAGAAGATTTAAAAAAGAAAATAAAAAAAGATGGGCAAAAAAAAGACAAGAACAAAGATAATACTGGAAAAGAAAATAAAGAAAGGGAAAACAGCTTAAATAATGGTACGCAAAAAGATAAAGACAAAAATAACTTAGAAAATCTAGGAAGCGGAAATAAAAAACCATCTGAAGAAAATAAAAATGAAAAAAAAGATAAAGATAAAAATGGGCAGACCCTTTCTGGAGAAAAGTCAAAAAACAAAAACCTTAAAGGTAGCGAAATCAATGCAGGATTTAAGAAAACAACCTTTGATTTAGAAAACGCTCCCTCATCACAAAATGGTTTAATAAAAAAACAAGAAAAAGAAAATGAAGTAAAATTAAAAACAAACATTAGCGTTTCTAAGTTAAGTGATGTAGAATCCCAACAAAATGTTAGGATTCGCATTCCTCTTGAATATCAAAATATTTTAGGAAAAGAAGAAAATGACAAATGATATTTTAAACCTTGAAGATAAGATTATTGATTTTAAATCAAAATTTTTTGCCATTCGAAATGAAATAAAAAAAGTAATTGTTGGAATGGACGATATAATTGATTTTACATTAGCCTCCATTTTTGCAAATGGTCACGTTTTACTTGAGGGAGTCCCCGGACTTGGAAAAACTCTTTTAGTAAAAACAATTGCTCAAGTTTTAGGATTAAACTTTAAACGAATTCAGTTTACCCCCGATTTAATGCCTGCAGATTTAACGGGAACTTTAATTTTATCAGAGGACGAAACAGGGAAAAAAGATTTTGTTTTTAAGCAAGGTCCATTATTTTCAAATATTATACTTGCAGATGAAATAAACCGCGCCACACCCAAAACCCAATCTGCACTACTAGAAGCTATGGAAGAAAGACAAATTTCAAGCTTTAATACAACATATAAACTTCATGATCCTTTTTTTGTATTAGCAACTCAAAACCCTATTGAACTTGAGGGGACATATCCTCTTCCCGAAGCGCAACTTGATCGGTTTTTAGTAAAATTAATTTTACAAGTCCCTTCAGCAATGGAATTAAAAAATATTTTGGAAAGGACAACAGGGACTCAAAAAACAAAATTAAATGCATTATCTAATGAATCAAAAGCAGAAATTGCAGAAATGAAAAATCTTGTAAAAGAAGTTATCATCTCTGACTCACTATTAGATATTTTAGTAAGAATGATCGGCGCACTCGATCCAAAAAATGATTTTGCGCCATCAAAAGTAAAAAAATATGTCTCCTTTTGTCCTGGGCCT
The DNA here is from genome assembly GCA_964534945.1 of uncultured Bdellovibrionales bacterium. Lineage (GTDB taxonomy): Bacteria > Bdellovibrionota_C > UBA2361 > UBA2361 > CAKMMH01 > CAZHFA01. The sequence goes on from CAZHSB010000015.1 coordinate 19,986, forward strand.
AGGGGCGCACAAGCTGTTATTATGCTTGCTAAAGTTTTCGCATTACTTGATGGAAGAATAAATTTAAGTTTTGAAGATGTTAAAAAGGCTTTTTTGCCTGCATTACGACACAGATTGATATTAAACTTTCAAGCAGATGTTGATAATATAACTACGGATACTCTAATTTTAGAAATTCGATCGGCAAAATAATTTTTTGATAAATCTAATTAAAATTTAGTACCTATAGAAAAATGTAGCCTCCAAGAATCTTCCCCGTCTTTTTTATCTAGTGGAAACGCCAAATCAAATCCGATTGGTCCTATTGGTAAATTAAATCTAAATCCTGCACCTGTGCTATATCGAAGATCATTAAAATCGTAATCAATATCTCTTAAAAAAACATTTCCCACATCAAAAAAAGAATGAACACTAAAATTTTCCAATAAAAAATAATTAAATTCAAAATTATTAGCAAATAAGACATCTCCACCTATTATAGATCCATCTTCTCCTCTAGGTCCCAATGAATTTTCCTTAAAACCTCGAATCGAATTAGAACCTCCTAAATAAAATCTTTGAGAAATTGGCACTTGCGTTGTATCGTCATATGCAAAAGATGCACCCGTATAATTATTAAATGAAAAATTAAAATCATCATTAAATGGAAAAATTGCGTTTGCATGTAATGAAATCGTTTGAAACTCAGCATCCGATAAAAAGAATTCATCAGCAAGCTTATATTCTAAACTTACGGCATACCCGTTTCTTGGATTTAAAATATTATCTCTTTTATCATACTTCATAGACGCTTGGAAATAAGACACGTTGAATCTTCCATCATCATAATTGCCGATAATTGCATCTTTTGAAACATTATCTAATGATTCAATTGTAAAATTTTGTCCAAAATAAAAATATAGATCTTTCATTAATGGAACATAAAGTGAGAGGCCGTCTACATACCTATCAAGCTCAAACTCATATATACTTGTTGTTAATTTCTGATACCGATATGTTTTTGCAAATCCTACATCTGATCCAAAAAGTGATGGCTCCATGAACTTTAAATCTGTACTTCCTTGACTTACTTGATCTTCAGACGTGTCATAAAAAATATCTGAACTAAGCGAAATGGTTTTCCCGTCTTTGAATAATGATTTATTAGTAGCCTTTGCTAAAAGATGAACTCCATATTCCGTATGTAATCCCAATCCAACATCCAAAGTATCAAAACTACGCTCTTCGATCTCAATTAACAAATCCTTCCTATTTTTATCTCCTTGTATATCAATCAAAGAAAATTTTATACTATTAAAAAGACCTAACCCCAAAAGCGCATTTTTACTACTTGAAATTTTTTCTTCTGAATAAAAATCTTTTGGTTTTATTTTTAATCTCTTTAAGATAGTAAAATTATCCACATTTTTATTTCCGATAATTTTTATATCGTTAATAATAATTTTTTCTCCTAAATAAACTCTTATCGTTGTTTCTTTAGTTTCCTTATCTAAATTTTTCGTAATCTTATAATTAAAATATCCCTCATTAGATAATTTTTGAGAAATTCTTCTAACAATCCTCTCTTCTTTGGCCAATGATATATTTCTAAATTGCGTTTGCTTAAAATTTAAATCTTTTGGAAGCCCTTCAATATAAAATTCTTTTACAAGATTTTCTTTTCCTTCATCTATTTTATATATAATATCTGCATTGTCACCTGTATCATCAATTTCTAGTTCGTAGCTTATTTTAACATCTGAAAATCCCATATCTTTATAAATTTTATCTAACAAATAAATATTTTCTTCAATCTCTTCCTGAATTACGTATTTTGGATCTAAAAAGTTATCACGCTTATGCTTCAACGCTTGCTTAATTTTTTCTTGTAACATCTCATTATCTACTTTATTGTTTCCTTCAAAATAAATTTTTTTAACATTACAAATATTTTCTTCTTTAATAAAAATTTTATATTTAAAATTATTTTTTTCTTTTTTTAATCTGTAACTAACACTCGCAAAAAGATAGCCATTTTCTCTATATAATTTTTCAATTCCCTCCACCAACATCTTTATAACATTTGAACCAAAAGGATATTCACGTTTTTTAAAATTTATTGTTTCTAATAAATCATCTTCGGAAAAATTAGAATTCCCAGCAAATTTAAAGATATATTTTTTAGATGATGTAATTTTTATTTTTATATTTACTTTCTCAGAATCTGAAAGATATTCACTCATGAAAATCTTTGATTCAAGATATCCACTTTCTTTTAATAAAGCACGAAGGTCTTTTTTAATATTTTCTTTTATCCTTTTTGTAAAGAATTTACCTTGAAAAGATTCTAACTTGCTTTGTATTTCCCTTTTTAATCTTTTTGAAAAAACGTCAAATGAAGAAATCTTATAGCAGTTTCCCTCAGATATTATAAAAGAAACCTTTGTAATATTATTATCTTTTATCGTAATTTTGCTTTTTAAAACTACATCCAAAAATCCAGAATCTTTATAATATTTTTTTAATTTTTTCCTTATTTCTCTTACTTTTTCCCTATCAACAAATTTAGCATCATTAATTCTTAAAACGTTTCTTAATTTTACCTCTGAATAACTTTTATTTCCTTCAAAAGAATAAGAAACAAGTGAATTATTTGATGATAGAATATTGTAATTTAAATCAATACCAGCACCAGAATTAGAATGCGTTGTTTGAGTTTCAAAATATCCATCTAAAAACATTTTCGGGGAAAGATAATGGATCAATGATATTTTAGTATTTGAAGATGCTCCAGAAATAAAACTCTCCCCCACAGCAGTAATATTTTCCGTGATTTTCTTTTCTGCAATTACTGCAGGCTCTGTAGAACCCGTTTGAACATTATATTTTGACGTGACAGACAAACTATCAATCGAAGTAAGGGCATTAAAAATATTTTTAAAATTTTCTGAAGATGGAGATCTTACAAAGTTATGCAAGGCTACAATAAACAATTTAGAATCAGAATCTGATATCTGATTATTCGCTAAGTCCTCCCCACTTATCAATAGATCAAATATCTCTTTTTGGCTTAACCCAGAATCACTTGTTAATGTTACAATTGGATTTTTTACATCTCCCTCTATATTAACAATTATTAAAGAATTATCACCCGATGCATTTCTTAAATATGTTTCTCCCACTATATCAAGAATAGGTGGTTCATCTTTTTTGAAAATTACATTAGCCGAATTTATAAGAAAATTTTTGTTTTTTAGTCCAAACCAACCTGAAGCTCCTACTATTTTTCCAATAATCAACGGCTTTTTTGATGATCCTATAATTTTTAAATTAGCACTTAACAGGGCATCTATCCAATCCGTTTTTATATGAATATCATCATCACTTGTGATAGATAAATCAAAAATCATATCTACAATATTTTTTTTCTTTATTGATATTATTTTTCTAGAATTAAAAAATAGTTGATCCCTTATAAAATCAAGAATAGTCTTAAGCGTGATATTTTTTATAAATTCAAGATTTTCTATATGAATATTTCCAGATAATTTTGGAATGCCTCGCTCATTTGTTAATCCCAATTCTCCACTAACTACCACATAAGTGTCAGCTTTTATCAAAAGGTTCACCTTGGTTAATTTAATAATGGCTTTTGATTTTGAAAAATCAGCAAGATCAAACCTCCCAGTAATCAAAGCCTTTCCATCATTTATCCTCGCAGTTGTTTTTGCAGTTTCAATCGATGTCCCTTTTAAAACAAAATCTCCCTTTAATTTACTAACACTTAAATTAGAAGATTCTGAAAATATACTTCCATTAACAATATTTGCATGTCCATCAATTTTCGGAGACGTCGTTTTGCCTGTTATTTTTAAATCAGCCACAACATTTCCAGATAACGTATCTATAAATGGGAAAAAAGAAATAAATGAATTTAAGTTAAATTTCCCCTCGATACCTAAATTAATATTTTTATTTAAATCTATCGTGCCATCTACATTAAAAGAATTATTTCGTTTATCTTGAAATAGCTGGAATCCATTAATGTTTAATATCCCATTTTGAATTTTAAATATTTTTTCTTTTCTTAATGATAATTTATATGGAAAACAACCAAGTGATGACCTTTTAATGCTTAACTCTCCTTGCCCATCAAAAATTTTTTTGATGTTAAAAATATATTCTAAGTTAGATGTTATATCTACGCACTGATATTTTGGACTATATTGATTGGGATTAAAATTTTTAAGATTAATTTTTAAATTGCTATCAAATTCATCTTTAAAATTAAGCTCTATTTTTGTTTCAAGAGATTTTAAAGGATTACTTAAATTTCCATCAATTTTCCCATCTTTTAATGTGGCATTTCCCTTAAGGCTAGATTCTCCATTAAAATCTTGTGAATGTAAAAATAACGACGCATTACCATTTAAAGAATACAGGGATAACGGACCTGATAAAAAAATATTTGAAGAAAGATACCAATTCATCTTTGTTGAAACATTTCTTAAAGGAGCATCTTGTATGTTAAGATTAAATTTTTCCAAAAATGGAGCGCCATTTTTATTAAGATTGATTTGTCCAAACCCCTTTATATATTTTTCTGATTCTACAGAAAATTCCAACATATTATTATCAAAACATGTAATTGAAAATTGGATTACTGGTGTTTGTAAAGCAAAACCATCTACAGAACCTATACTTCCATCTAATTTGATGTCAAATTTATTTGGCGATCCTAACAATTCAAATGTACCATTTATGTCGTTTAATTTTACATTTGGATAATCTAGAGTCTTAATATAATATTTTAATTTTGTAGAATAATTATTTTCATCAATTATTAAATCTTTTATTGATGTGCCATTTACTTTCATTCCACTAAAAGAAACATCTTTTAATCTTAAATATGCACCATCTAGAGAAACTGCACTTTGTATTTTTGCGAAAAAATCATTTAAAGGAAGAGGAGTATCAGAAAAAAAGAATTGATTTTGTATTTTATTATTTTCTTCTTTATTTAATTTTACATCACCATCAATTGTTGGTTTTTCTATATTATTTATGATATTTCCATTTGCTAATAAATTAAATGAAAATAATTTTGCGTATGTTTTCCCTAACAGCCTACTATCAAACTTTCCACTCCAAAAACCATTTTTTATATCATTATTCTCAGCAATATCAAATTTACCATTTAACGTTACACCATCACCTCTTAATAAAAAACTTCTAATATTTATATCTGGATTTTTATCAAGAGAAAAAATATCTACATCAAGATTTCCTAATTTATAAATATGACCACTTGAAGAGTTTTCTTTATGATAAATATAGAGCTCTTTTATCTCTGGTAAAATTGTAAAATTTTCGTCTTCATCTTGGAAAACCCGCATTTGCGCAGAATTTCCTCTTAAGGACACAGTTTTTGTTAATTTTTCCTCAAATGAAGTATTCAAAAGTAAAAGTTCTTTTAAAGAAACTTGTATTGGATTTGGATCTGGCACTGGTTTGATAAGATATTCTATAAATTTATATGTTTCACTACGAGGGGAAATTCCGACTGAATGTCCCGTATCTAGTATTAATTTTTCTAAAATTATTTTCTTTTGAAATATTTTTCTAAAATTAAATTTTGCCCTAACTTGCCTAAAAAATAATACTTTTTTCTTTCCATTACAAACTATTTTAGGATTATTTGTATATGCATTTCGTCTAAGAAAAGAAACATGATAATCATCAGAAGTTAACTTGCAATGTGGTATACTTGCTTTTATTTGATCATTTAAAAGAGATATAACCCACCTCCCAACGTGATCTTGGGCAATAAGGATCACTTCCATAAAAGAAATGCCTATTATCAATCCTAATATCGCTAAAAAACTGCTTTTCCTTACCATAGAATTTATTATATTATATAAACGCTATATTTAGCAATTGAACACATCTTGTTTAAACGCTTAATTTAAAAAATATTTGGGAGCAAAAATGACAAATATCCTTATGCAAGAAGCATTAAAAGAAGCATACGAAGGAATAAGCAATAATCATGGAGGACCTTTTGGTGCTATAATTACAAAAAATAATAAAATCATAGGACGCGGACATAATCGCGTTTTATTAGATAACGACTGTACATGCCATGGTGAAATTATGGCAATCAAAGATGCATGCAAAAATTTAAAAAGTTATAAATTAAATGATTGTCAAATTTACACAACAGCAGAACCTTGCCCAATGTGCCTTGGAGCAATTTTATGGTCAGGGATTAATGAAATTTATTTTGGTTGTAGCAAAGAAGACACGGAAACAATTGGATTTAATGATAAAGACTTCTATCAAACATTAAATATCAATACAAAAAAAATAAACCTGCATCAAATTGATCAAAAAGAATGTTTAGAATTATTTAAAAAATATTCTTCAATAAAAGAAAGAGAAGTTTATTAAGAAACTACAACACATTAATTCATTATTGATAGACCGTCTTACATTGATAATGCCCTAACTCTGCAACATGAATAGCTAATTCTTGAAAAAAATTTTTTTTGTTTTGTTCTATTTGGATATCGAGTTCTTTTATCTCTTTTTTAATTGCATTTACTGCCCAAAAAGAGTTTTTTGAAAATTTCTTTTTACTTTTTATTGATAATAATAATGATATTTTTTTATACCTTTTTTCCAAAAGGGCTTGGTGATTATCTAAAATGGTTTCCAAAGTTTTCAAATTTTTGATGTATGCGGAATAATCATGTGACAATGCAATCATTCTTGCTAACAAACTAATATTTTGAAAATGCACTCTTTCTAAAAATTTTGGTACATTGCTGATTGTGTTTAAGCAAAAAGCATCTTTAAAAATCGGTAAAATTGAAGATAATTTTTCATCGTCAAAACACTCATCAATCTTTTTTAAAAGATCTTCTTTATGTTTAACTAACCTATCTTCATATTCATCTTTAAAAAAATCAATTGATACAAAAGAAATTTTACGCAAGATAATGGCTAAAATACCTAGCGATACTGTTAATACAAATAATACTGCTGTTATGTTCATCTAAAAATTTTATTCCTACCTCTTCTAACCTATGGACAATTTAAAATAAAAAATCTAATCTAATAATTCATGGCAACTTTTAAATGCACAAAATGTAATATCGAATTTAGTATTCCTGACCAAGTGTTAGCTCAATATCCTAACTGGCAACCAAAATATTGTAAAGATTGTAATCCTAAAAAAATAAATTCTTCAAATACTGCGACAAAGCAAAGTAATTTTTCTACTCAAAAATCTTCCGTAACAAAAGAAGAAGATTTTGAAGTAAAAGAGGTTCTTGCTCGTTTCCATGACGGCCCACAAGATGGAATATTTACAGATGGGAGCGCCCGACCTAATCCTGGAACTGGCGGTTGGGGAATGGTTTTTGTAAAAAAAGGAAAAATAATTTCTCAAAAATATGGAAGTGAAAAAAGCACAACTAATAATAGAATGGAACTAACCGCACTCTTAAATGCTTTTTCTATAGCGCCAACAAATGAACGAGTTTTTATTTATACAGATAGCGAACTTTGTGTAAATATTTTTACAAAATGGATTGGTAGTTGGGAACGAAATGGTTGGAAAAAGAAAACAGGAGAAATAAAAAATTTAGATCTTATCCAAAAGGTATATGAGGAGATAAAAAAACGTCCAAACGCACAACTTTCTTGGATAGAATCTCATAACGGTTTTTTATGGAATGAGTATGCTGATTCTTTGGCTACTGCTTGGGCAAGGAAAACTCTTTAATTTCAAATCATTAGGAATATAATTATGAAAATAACTCTTTTTTCTTATACACTCCCATTTATCGCTGCGTTAATTGGATGGTTTACAAATTACATAGCCATAAAAATGCTCTTTCATCCAAGAAAAGAAAAAAAATTTCTTTTCTTAAAATTTCAAGGAATTTTTCCTAAAAGGCAGAAAGAATTAGCAAAAAAATTAGGAGAAATAGTATCCACCGAACTTTTTTCTGCAAAAGATGTTCAAGAAACTTTAAAAGATATTACCGCCTCCCCTACGATAAAAGAAGTGATTGAAAAAAATTTAGAATCTGCAATATATCAAAAGCTCCCAGAAGCAATCCCAATGATTGCTATGTTTTTAAGTCCACAATTAGTTGAAAAAGTAAAAGGTGCTTTAGTATCAAATATTGATCAAATGCTAAAAGATCTTGTAGGAGAAATTGGAGATAAGCTAGAAAACGTATTGGACGTCAATGGCATTGTAGAAAAAAAAGTAAATGATTTTTCATCCGATAAATTAGAAGAAATCCTTTTCCAGATTATGAAAAAGGAATTTAAATTCGTTGAAATTATCGGCGCTATATTAGGATTTATTATTGGGCTTATCCAGCTTGCTTTACTTTTTATTGCATAAAGTCAAAAAATTCCAGTAAAAATCCATTAGACAGTCAAAGCGCCTATAACACTCCACCATTAAATTCTTTCTTATTTGGTGTTTTATTATAATTTTGTTCACTTTCAAAATTATTATTTAGTAAATCATTATTTTCAGATGCCTCATCTTCAGATACATCACTTTCTGATAGTAATACTACTGGTAGGTTTCCAACCTCAATAGACACACTATTTGGATGTTGTTCTAAAAAATTACTGAGCAACCAAGAAAAATCTGGATCGCTTAGTTCGTACGGATATATGACGTGTGCCATGAAATTCCTCCTGTCGGTTTCAAAAAATCTATTAAAAATTCTTTATCTCTTGCACTATCTATCACACACAAAAAATATGTCGGTATTTATAAAAAAACTCTTAATAATAACTGATAAATTAATCATAACATGTTGATTTTTATATATTTTTAAAATATTTCTTTTTTTTCTTCTCCCCTCTTTATCTTGTAAGCAAAATTAGCTTATATTATTATTATATTTTTACATAGGTTAATTTTGCTAATTTGTTTATGAATCCAAATATATACCAAAGAACTGAACATACTGTATCAAGAAAAAATATAGATACAGATGCCCTAAAAATTATACATCGTCTTCTTAGAAATGGTTTTAAAGCATATCTTGTAGGAGGTGGGGTTAGAGATCTACTTTTAGATAAGAAACCAAAAGATTTTGATATAGCGACCGATGCAACGCCACGCCAGATTAAATCCTTATTTAGAAATTGTAGGATCATTGGAAAAAGATTTAAACTTGCACATATTTTTTTCAAAGATAATAAAATCATTGAGGTTTCAACTTTTAGGGATAAGCTCGAAGATGAAACAGGCAAAGTTAGTACATTAGCAAAAGACAATCTATATGGAACAGAAATGACTGATGCCATAAGACGAGATTTGACAATCAATGCGTTATATTATGATTTAAATACATTCTCAATTATCGATTATGTTGGTGGATTTAAAGACCTACAAAAGAAGATAATAAGAATTATTGGAAACCCCTCAACAAAAATCATTGAAGATCCTGTAAGAATGTGGAGAGCAATTAGGCATTGTGCAAAGTGTGATTTTAAACTTGAAACAGAAAGCAAGAAAGCAATATTAGAAAATAAAGATTTAATAAAAGAAATCCCAATTATGCGTATGCATGATGAGTTAAAAAAAGATTTTTGTTCTGGATTTTCATATTCTATTTTTAATCTTGCAGAAAAATTAAATATTTTAGAATTAATTTTGCCGGAACTTTCATCTCCACTCACAGCATTGGGGAATAAAGACAACGAAACGAGTTTAGCCTTGATGTTTATCGATCATTGGATTAATGAAGGGCAAAATATTCCCCTTGCATCCGTTTTGGCCGTTTTGGCAATTAGTATTAAAAAGTCATTAGAAAAGGATAAATATTATCAAGAGTTGTTCTTAGAAGAACAAGATATTGATGATTTTACGAACACTTTATTTACAAAATTTTTTGTACCAAAAAAAGAAAAAGAGCTTGTTGTTTTAGCACTAAAACTTTGGAGAAAATTTGTAACAAAAAAGCAAGAAGTAATAAACATAAAAGCTTTATCAAGAAGAGTAGCCCTAACAGAATTAAAGTATTTAATCTGGTTTACGATAAACGATGAAACATTAATAAAAAAAATTGATGAGGCATTAGAATTAAAAGCAGAACTTCAAGAAGAAAGAGCAAAAAAATATTTAAAAGAAAAAACTAGTTTTAGAACGAGGAAAAACAGTGGAAACTTTGATAATGAAGAAACCGACGATGTGTTTGAAAATAAAACCAATCAAAAACTAGAAAATACTAAAAAAGAGCCCTCTCAGAAACAACGGACGACAAATAAGATTCCTCAAAATTTTGGACTTAAAATCGGCACACCGAAAACGGAATAATTTATGATAAAACTTTATCTTCTTTCGATAAAAAAAGCTTTCTTTGATTTTAAACGATCTTGGTTGTTTGTTCCTGCTTCCATTGTTTTTGTTACTGTTTCAAGCGTGATATTTAAAATTTTATTATCTATCGGCGCTGGTTCTAGCGGCTTCTCTGTAGGCGGATTTTTAGCTGGAATGTTTGGAATATTATCATTAAGCGTTATTTATAATTGGATTAAAATAGTAGCTTCTGGACAGAAATTTAATTTAAAACATATAAAAGATTTTGATATATCTTTTTTTGATTCTATTTTAAATGTTGCATTTATTTTATTTATTGTAAATTTACTCTTAGGATCTTTTTCGAATAATAACAAGACTATTTTAATCATTGTTAATTTTCTCATTGTTATTTTGTGTAATCCTATTGTCGAAACTATCATTTTAAAAGAAACTCGAGGAATAGAATCTTTTTCTCAAAGTTTTGATTTTATAATAAAAAATTGGATCGAATGGTTTATCCCCCAAATATTTGTTTTACTTCCTTTGATTTTATTATCACCAAAAAGTATTTTAATCATCTTTGGTGTAAGTGATATTTTAATTCCAAGCGGAATCACTTTTAATGGATTACACGTAACCTTTAACTCTTACAATATGCCCCCTTATATCTCAATCTTTTTTGCATTTTTTATATCACTTTTCTTTGTTATGTTTAGAATGCATCTTTATAAGGAACTAGACGAAACCACTAGGCGCAGTAGATCCTTTAAATAACTTTGAATATTATTTTGAAGAATTTTTCTCTAATATGTTATTCATAAAATCTATACAAATTTTTTCAAATTCTTCTTTCTCTCTAGGATTTTTTATAGATTTTGCTTCTGTGGGAGTATACCCTCCGACTCCTCCCCATGAAAAATTAACCTGATAATTATTATCAGAAAAAGTAATTGAAACCACTGTTGCTTGAGGATTGGTCCCAAAAACTCCTTCTATTTTTTGAAACGAAAAAATAGTTTCTTCACCGTTCGTCGTTTTAGAAATCAAATAAGTTTCACCTCTTTCATTATCCGTTTTGCTAAGAATCGCTCCTTTTTTTTCTCCCTTACCTTCTCTATTAAACAAATCTTCTGTCTTATAAAAAACTTTACACTCCTGTGACTGTGACGTATTCATATTTGACTCTGAAAGGTTCCCATTTCCCTCACCTTTTCCACCTCTTTCAATAATTTTCTCAACATTAGGCATAAACTTCTCCTTTTTTATATAACCAAACTTTCATTGTTATCGGATAAATTAAAAAAAATCTTTATTTATTTTTAAATTACGGTAATTTATTTTAATAATAAAAAGTGGCATTATACTATATAGATAACTATTTTAGTCAAAAAATTTTTAAATACAACTTATTGCCATGAATTACTCTCTACAATCATTATTTCAAACATCATTAAGGTTTTTTTGCCTACTTACCCCATTTTTTGCGTTATCAATGTTCTTATATTTGACAAAAAATTTTACAAATAAACAAATGAAAAAAGATGCAACAAAAATTGCATTATCTACTTTCATTTTTTGCGTCACAATGATCTTCTTTGGAAAAAAGATTTTTTCTATTTTAGGGATAACTCTCGATGCTTTTAGAGCTGGAGTTGGAACAATATTACTTTTAGATGCAATAGCTTTAGTAAAGGGGAAAATTGTCCCAATGCAATCTGATGACGATGCAGGAGAAATTGCCATAGTTCCCATGACAATACCAATCATCGTGGGACCTGCAGTAATTGGAACAATGCTTGTTGTCGGAACTGAGGCAACAACTTTAGATACTAGACTTTTTAATATTTTAGCTTTGTTTTTCTCATGCGCAACA
>CAZHSB010000016.1:0-31468 GCA_964534945.1 uncultured Bdellovibrionales bacterium
CGAACACGTTTACGAAAACTTATACACCAAGTAATACCTTTACTGGAACGTACACCCCGTCGAACACGTTTACCAAGACATATACACCGTCGAATACATCGACAGAAACATATACGCCATCGCACACATTTACCAAGACGTACACTCCAAGCAACACATTTACAGAAACATATACGCCATCAAATACATTTACGAAAACCTATATCCCAAGTGAAACGCTCACGGAAACAATGACAGTAACATTAACAGCTACTATTGTTGCTGGCGAAAAAATAGTTGTTCCAAATACAATTTTGGAGGAGCCATATGTAGATAAAAAAGTAAAGAATAATGTAAGAATAAAATTTGAAGATTTTGTTGGTGCGTCATTAAATGACCCTAAAAAAGTAGATCCTAAAGCAAAATACCAGTATTTAATTCATATAAGAAAAATAAAAAGGTTGGGAGTTAAAGATGAAAGATATAGGCTTGGAAAGAGAAAACTAACATTAAAGAAGACTAACGTACATACGTTTAAAAAATTAGATACAGGTGTTTATTCGATAAGATATCGAGTCTTAATAACAAAAGATAACATTACTAAAAAAACAAAATGGAGTGGCAAGAATTTGATTGTTTTCTAAATAATTTTTATTGATAGGTAAAAATTTTTAGAAAAATTTTAGGACATACCAACTTTTTCATTAGACACCTCCTGTTTTTCAAATTCTTACCGCAGACTGAAGGTCTGCGACAAAAATTCAAAAACAAAGGAGGTGCCTACCCAAAAAGTGGGTGTCCAGTATTTTTTATTTATCCCAGGTGTGTCCTGTATTTTTTTCAGTATTTTTTTTATAAAAATACTCTTTTTAGGAAACTTCTTAAAAATGTTTTCGATGTAATACATGTGTGAAGTGTAAGATTGTTGATATTTTTAAGAAGGGGGAAAGATGCAGGTAAATTTTTCTAACTTTATGCAAAGTGTTGGACTCGATAGTAAAGTATTAAATTCCGTAGATTCAGGTAGCAAATTCTCAAATTATTTATCTTCAGTAAAATCTTCTAATGTTAAAAAGATTGATAATGAGCAAAATAAATCTTTGGGAGAATTGAAAAATATCATGGAATGTCAAATAAAACTTCATGATCTTTCAATGAAAGTTGAGCTAGTTTCAAGAGTGGCAGAAGCTGGGGTAAATAGTGTAAGAAAACTTCAAAATGGAATTTAATGCATAATGGAAGATCAAGATTTTCTTACTAGAAAATATGAATATGATTCTATCCAAAAATTAAATTTAGAAATTTTGCTAAAAGAGGAAAATAATAAATTTTTAAGGACAAAAGAAAACGTAGATAAAAAAAATAAAAACTTTGAAAAAATAAGGCAAGAATTTATTGAAAATAAAAACATTAGCGAAAAAGATATAAAAACTAATTTAGAATTTTTACAAAAAAGAATTATCGATAAATCAAATGATCTAGAAAAAAATAAAAAATTACTTTGTGAACTTAATATAAAAAAAGAAAAATTATTTTTAGAACTTAATAAATCAAATAAAAGTTTAGAGATAATTTATAAAAAAATAGAAGATATCGCCTTAAATAAAAAAATCCAAAAAGAAAACATCTCTGAAGCAGATACAATAGAAAAATTATTAGTAAATAAAAATTCAAAAAAAGAAGATGAACCATCAATAACTTCTAGTGATGATAAAGATTTTATTGACCCAACATTTTCAAATAATTTATGCGATGAAAGTACGCAAAATGATTTTTATTTAAAAAATGAAGTTAATCTAACTACAACATTTGATTTTAATGATGGTGGACAGGGAAAGCATGAGCAATATCAAGAATGTTATATGTCTTTTGAAAAATTTAAAGATAGAATAGATAATTTTAAAGCACAATCCACTCCAGATTCAAAATCTTTAACGCTTGAATATCAATCAGAATCAGGGGCACTTTACAGCATAGATTTATCAGAAAATGTCACGTTAATAGATATTAATATTTCAATTAATTCTTACAAAGATTACTTAAATTTAAAAAAAGAAAGAATGCAAATTATATCTTCTCTAAAAGAAAGGGGCATAAGTGTAAAAAATATTAATTTAAGACAAAGGGCGTTAATATGAATTTTCAATCTTCGATAAATCCATTTTGGTTTATATTTATTACGTTTGCAGTCGCATTAATCCCTATAATTTTGGGTGTTTGTACGTCATATTTAAAAATTAGTATAGTTTTAACTTTGCTTAGAAATGGTTTTGGTACACAACAATTTCCCGGAAATATTTTAATTCTAGTTTTATCTTTTTCCCTTAGCTTATTTATAATGTTCCCTGTATATCAAGAATCAATTGAAATATCTAAGGAATTTCAAAATAAAAAGTTTTCAGAATTTAGCATGAAAGATGCCATAAATGTTTTTAAAAAAATATCAATTCCTTGGAAGAAATTTATGATACAACATTCAGGAGAAAAAGAGATGCTTGTTTTAAGGGGATTAAGAGAAGATTTTTTAAAAGAACAATCTAAAAATAACGAGAAAATAGATATAAAAAATGATAAAGATACAAAAAAAACAAATAATAAAAAAATAAAGTTAAAAGAGAAAAAAGAGAAAATTACTCCTAAAAAAATAGCAGAAAACCAAGAAGAAGATTTTCCAATAGTTTTATTGTCTTTTTTATTTTCAGAATTAAAAGAAGCTTTCGCAATGAGCGTAAGCTTGTTAATTCCATTTTTAATTATTGATATTATTGTCGCAAATATATTGGTTGGACTTGGAATGTATATGCTAAGCCCATCTCTTATTTCTTTGCCAATAAAAATTTTAATTTTTGTTTTAATTGATGGTTGGTTATTACTTGGAAAATCTTTGATTTTTTCTTATGGGATGTAAAAAAATGAATGTAGATTTTTTATCAAAAGGTATTTTTATAATAATTATTGTTTCTGGAATCCCACTTTTAATAAGTGGAATCTTTTCCATTATATTGGCATTTATTCAAACAATTACGCAAGTGCAAGAACAAAGCCTATCATATCTTGTAAAATGTTTAACCGTATTTGTTGTTTTTTATTTTTGTTTTCCATATTTCCAAAGTTTAATATTTGATTTTTTTAATATGGCTTTCGAAGAAATAATAAAGCAAGGAAGATTAAATTAATGATTGGTGTTGAAGAATATTTAAATAGTTTTTTTTCTTTTTTTATAAGATTTGTATCTTTTTTGATCTTAATTCCAATAGCAGGTGGCATTAGCTCATTTGTAACAAAAATGATTTTATCCTTTTTATTTGCGTACATCGCTGTTTTTGAATGTGGATTAACACAAACAACAAATAATTATTTTTATGAAATCTTAATTGGATTTTCATTTTCTGCAAAAATTTTTGCAAAAATTTATATTATAACAGTAATAGCAGAATTCTTTGATGCTGGAAGAGGAGCTAATACTTCATATGTTTTAAACCCCACTTTTGGAGAATCTCAATCATATTTATCAATTTTTGCAGATAAATATATATGGCTTCTTTGGCTTTTAATGGGAGGATTAGAAGAAAGTTTTAAAGGCGTATTAGACGTAACATATTTTAATCTTGAAAATCAAATTTTAAATAATACATTATTTGAATTTATTTTAGAATCTTTAATGCTTGCTTTTAAAAATTCTCTTTCGTTTTTATTGGTTTTCTTTTTTTGTGATATATCTTTATGCTTTATCGCTAAAATTTTAAATAAATGGCAGATTTATACAGATTTATTTATTCTTAAAACGGTAGTTGGATTTTGTATCTTACTTAATTTTATATCGTCATACTAGAAATTTTTACATAAAGATTTTTGTGGTAATTTGCTCTTTTTTGTTTTATTCTACCTAGCGTCGTAGTAGATGTAAGTTTTGGCTTTTGTAAAAATTTAAAAAATTGGAGGTTGCTTTTAATGAAGTTTCATAATCAAAATGTAGATGTTTTTTTCCCGAAAAATAATGAAAAAGAAGTTGATAGCGTAGATTTTTTGGCAATTGGTGCGCATCAAGACGATATTGAAATAATGTCTTTCCCTCCAATATTAGAGGCTTATCATTCAGATAAAAGATTTGCTGCTGTAACGTGCACTGACGGTGCTGGTTCCCCAAGCTCTGGCCCTTATGCTACTTTTACGCGAGAAGAAATGATAGAGTGTAGAAAGCAAGAAGAGAAAAATGCCGCAAAACTTGGAGATTATACATTTTTAATTCAATTAGGTTATACAAGTAATGAGGCGCGATCAAAGGAATACAATGAATTTATTGTAAAAGATTTGGAGCAGATTATATTAAAATATCGTCCTAAAAGAATTTACACGCATAATCCTTTTGATAAACATAAAACACATTTATCGATATTTTCTGCTACAATGAAAGCCTTACATAATATTTTAGGTCATTATGCGCCAATGAAAGTTTATGGTGGAGAATGCTGGAGAGATTTAGACTGGATTCCTGATGGTATGAAAGAAAACGTTTCTATAGGAAATGATATCACTTTATTAGAAATATTGCTTGGTACATATCAATCACAAGTGGCAAGTGGAAAAAGATACGATAAGGCTGCTGTGGCTAGATTACAAGCAAATTCAACTTATGCAGATCCGTATTCGTTAGATAAAAGCAATTATGTATCGTGTTTTTTAGACTTAACAGAAGTCGCATTAAATCATGTAACACTTGAGGCTTATGTAGAAAAGTTTTTAAAATTTTTTGAAAATGAAGTGAGCGAAAATATAAAGAATTTGCCGTAATTAATATAATATAAATTAGTAATCTTTTTAAAGGGGAAAATATATGGAAGTCATTATAGTAGATAATCAAGACCAAGGTAGCGTTTTGGGAGCATCGTTTATCGCAAATGTTATGAAGAAAAAAAACAATGCTGTTTTAGGGTTGGCAACAGGAAAGACTCCAATACTTTTATATGAAGAGCTAGTTAGGTTATACAGAATAGGTGAGCTGGATTTTTCAAATATAAAAAGTTTTAATCTTGATGAATATTATAAGGTGGAACCGATACATACAGGATCTTACCATTATTTTATGAATTATCATTTATTTTCAAAAGTGAATATTAAAAAAGAAAATGTACATGTTCCAAATGGCTTGACAGATGATGTGGAAAAAGAGTGCGTTGATTATGAAAATAGTATAAAAAAAGCAGGAGGAGTTGATATACAACTTTTAGGGATAGGACGTGATGGGCACATTGGCTTTAATGAACCATCATGCTCACTAACATCGAGAACTCGCCTTGAAACATTAACAGAAGATACTAGAGAGGCAAATCTTTCTGATTTTGGAAAGCAAGAACTTGTTCCATATCATGCAGTTACAATGGGAATTGGTACAATAATGGAATCAAGGGAAATTGTTTTATTAGGCTTTGGTAAAAGCAAAGCTGATGCCATTGCAGGTTGTGTCGAAGGACCTGTTAGCGCAATGTGCCCATCATCAATTTTACAAATGCACAATAACGTAAAAATAATAATTGATAATGAGGCCGCTTCAAAACTTACCAAGGTTGATTATTACAAATGTAAATATACTTATAAAAGTAAATAAAATTAATTTATCCCTATAAAAAAGAGTAAAATTACTAGGTTAAAAGGGGCTTGAGCTTCTTATAGAATTAATTATAATACTTAAGGTTTTTGTTTTTTAGGTACTACTATGGCGATAAAAGTTTCGTGCATTAAAGATAAGCAGATTGTTGCTCAAGAGGAGCTTCAAGTTGGCTCTCTTATACTAGGCAGAGAGGGAAATCTAGATATAATAAAAGATGAAACAGGGATTTCAAGAGAGCATGCGCAAATAATTATTTTAGAAAATTTTTTATTATTAAAAGACCTTAATAGTACAAATGGTTCATGGTTAGATGATAAAAAGGCTATTCCCGAGGAATGGATTGCTGCGCAATATCCTTGTTTAATTCAAATTGCAAATGTTTTCTTAACATTTGATCAAGATACAAATTATATTCCAGAAGAAATTTTTGGTGCTTTGGCTGTATTTAAAGGAGATTCTTTTTTTAAAGATTTTCCATTAAATAAACTTGGTAAATCTTTAGTCGTTGGAGGATTGGGAGCTTTTATTGACATCTCAAATTCTCGTGCAAAATCAGATAGACCTGTTTTGGTTATTGAGCGTAGGGCAAAAGATTTAGTTGCATATAGTATTTCTAAAACACTTCCATTTTCAGTAAACGGAGAAAATGCAGAAGATAGGGTGTCGTTAAAAAATCAAGATAGGGTACAAATAGAAGATTATACAATTTACGTGGTTATTTTTGATAAAGAGCGTGAGATAAGAAATCAAGAAACTTTTAATTTCACAAGTGATACATCGGAAAACAATGACACGGGAAGTATTGCAAGTTTAAAATCTTGGGAAGATAGCGACTTTGATGTTACAGATGTCCTTACTAATAAAATGGCTGGAAGAACTGATACTTTTAAAAAGAATGATCCTTTAGCAAGGCAAGATTTTAATAAATTTGAAAATGAACAAAGAAGAAGCAATTATGAAGCATTAGAAAAGAAAATTTTTTTATATTGTAGTGCAGTTTGCATCTTGATATTAATTGTCATGTTTATTTTTTTCTTGATATAGTTTTATTTCAAAATGAAAATTTTATTAGTTCAAACGGCTTTTTTAGGTGATGTGATTTTGTCTACGCCTGTTATAGAGGGGTTAAAATTCTTATATCCAAGTGCAGAGATTTTTACATTAACAACGCCAATGGCGGAAAAATTTTTGAAATATAATCCCCAAATTTATAAAACACTAACGTATGACAAACATAAATTATCTGGAATTTTAGAGTTTCTTAGGCAGGTAAGAATTCTAAAGCAGTATGATTTTGATATGGTTTATTCTTTACAATGTTCTTATAGAACATCTTTGTTGATATTTTTATCTAGAATAAAAAAAAGAATTGGATTAAAAAAATCAAAATTTTCATTTTTATATACAGACACTATAGAAGTTGATAAAACAAAGCATGATGCTTTGAGAAATTTATCTATT
The DNA here is from genome assembly GCA_964534945.1 of uncultured Bdellovibrionales bacterium. Classification (GTDB taxonomy): domain Bacteria; phylum Bdellovibrionota_C; class UBA2361; order UBA2361; family CAKMMH01; genus CAZHFA01. The sequence goes on from CAZHSB010000016.1 coordinate 7,049, forward strand.
TTATCCTTAGATGCAAATATAGAAAAATTAAGTTCTGAATTAAAGCTTTATCTAGCGCCAAACGATGTCTTAGGAGAAAAATTTATTAGCGATGTTGAGAAAATAAACGATTATATATTACTTTCCCCAGGAAGTGCTTGGAATACAAAACGTTGGAGTGAAGACCAGTATAGGTATTTAGTAAAAAGACTACTTGAAGATGGAGAAAAAATAGTAATTACAGGTTCTGTAAATGAAAAGAAAATTTGTGATAAAATTGCAAAAGATCTTGATGTCGTAAATTTAGTAGGTCAGTTATCAATTGAGCAAACAGTATATGTTGCATCGAAAGCGAAAGCCATTGTTTGCAACGATAGTATGATGTTACATATATCTTCTGCTTTTAAAATACCTGTGGTCGTGGTTTTTTGTGCGACGAGTCCTAAATTTGGTTTTGGGCCTTGGAAAAATGATAAAGCAATTGTTATAGAAAACAAAAAATTACCATGCAAGCCATGTAGGAGACATGGAAGTAAGAGATGTCCTAATGGAACAAACTTATGTCGCAATATTTCATATGTAGAAGTTTATAGTGCACTAAGGAAACTCTTGTGATTAAAAGATTCTAGGAATATCTATTGAAGATAAACAATCATGACTCCTGGATTTGACGATTCTTCGAAGCTTCTTACAACAGAAATTTTTTGTAATATTTGCGGAAGAGCAGATTTTAAAATTCCATTTCCTATTCCATGTACGAGTTCTATTTTACTACATCCTTGCATGATGGCGTCACTGATATCTTTTAAAACTGTATCCTCTAAATCAATAAGATGAATACCGTGAAGGTCAAAACTTTTTGTTAAATTATTATGTTGAATGTTTGTTTTTTTTCTAAAATTTATTTTGCTCTTTTTTTTATTGTCTTTTTCTTCAATTTTTCTTATATCAGCTTCATTTGCTTGCATGGTTAATGAGTTCATTGTGATTAAATACTCATGATTGTTAAGAATTTTTGTTATTATTCCTTTTCTTTTAAATGAATTGATGAATACGGTTTCGTTTAATTTATACATTTTGTCATTCTAAAAAAACTAAAATTTTTATGCTATACAAAAAACAAATAAATATCAAAATTTAATAAAAATTTTGCCTTTTTACTTGATACTTTACCTATATTGAGGCATATTAAGAAAGTAATTTTTTTAAAATTTAATTTTTTGGTGAGTAAAGGTAAAGATGGCAAAAATTGCAAAAGAAACAGTGTTTTTAATGTCTTCAGAGGATACGGGATATTTTTATACTTTAAGAAGAAATAAGAAAAAAAATAAAGGTGAACAAAAAATTTCATTAATGAAGTACGATCCGGTTGCAGGAAAGAGAGTTTTATTTGAGCAAAAGGCAAAATTGGTAGCAACAAAAAAGAAATATGTCCGAGGAGAGTAATTTAAAATGAGAACTCATCGTAGTTTAGGTGAATTTTCTATAGAAAATGCAGATTCTAAAACAAAGTTAAAGATAATATCTAGTTCTCAATTGGATGAGAGTCAGCCAGAAAAATGGCAAATAGAACCTAAAACTAATGATGGGGAAAATGGGGGAGAGAAAGGATCTCTTCCCAAAGTGAAAGTATTAGCAAATTCTGGGAGCGTTCTTTATTCATTTCCAGATTTGTTGGCTGTAGTTTTTTCTTATTTATTTTTCTTTTTATCAAGTGGATATGTCGAAAATTTAGATCTTAATGATGTCTATAAAAAAAACGGGACAGTCTTTTTATTTTTTGTATCTTTTGGAGTAAACGGCTATTATTTACTTCGTCCATTTTCGAAAAAAATTATTGATTTTTTAGATAAGATTTCTTTATTAGTCATATCGTCTCTTTTTCTCTGCGCAATTTGTGCAGTTTTAAAGTTAATAGATGGCAATCCTGATGTTGAAGTATTTGAAAAAATATTTTTTTGGGGAAGTATTATTTTTCTTTTTGACAATATTTGTTTTTGTTCGGGATTAAAGCAGATAAAAAATTCCTTAAGTATGAAGAATGAATATGTTTTTAGTCAATTTGTAAATATAGCGAGCAATGAAAGTTTAAAAAATGCTACAATCGAACAGACGTCCTTAAAAAATTTAAAAAGAAATGATCTAGTTTACTTAAAGATTGGTGATATTGTATGTTTTGATGGTGAAGTCGTAGACGGGGAAGCAATTGTTGCTAGAAGGGTTTATGCAGGAAAGGCGCAAACAAGTATTTTATCAAAAAAAGTATATGTATTTGCAGGGACAAAAGTTTTAAATGGAGAAGTAATTGTTCGAGTTGATAATTTATTAGAAGATACTTTTATTTTTGATAATATTTCAATGTGTCAAGAAGTTATTGATCAGAAAGAAAATATTTTTTCAAAAAAAGTATATCTCTATTATGTAACCGCTTTAGTCATTTTATTTTTAGTGCAATTTTTTATTTTTTCTTACAGAAATATTGATGGATTAATCATGTTTGCTGTCTCAGGTGCTTTTTTGTTTTCTTTTTTGAAAATTTTTACAACGAAGAATGAGTTTGTAAGTTTGTTACTAAAAAAAGCATTTTCTAGGAATGTTTTATTAAATAAAAGAGAAGTATTTAAAGATTTTTTTAATATTAAAAATTATGTTTTTGATTTTATAGAAGAAGCGTTCTCAAAAAATTGTATTGTTGAAGGCTTTAAACTTTATGATGAAAGAATAGATGAAGCATATTTTTTAGAGGCATTATTTTCTGTATTTTCTAGATCAGATTCTCCGATATTAAAAAGTGTTTGTGAGTACATTTCAAAAAAGCAAAATGTGATTAAGGTGTATAAGCTTGAAAATTATGTTGAGTACAGTGACATTAATCTCATATCGTCTCTTTCAGGAACAAAATTTATCGTTGGTGATGAACCTTTTATGTTGGAGATGAAAGTTCAAGCGCAAGAATCTGATTTTATAACTGAAGCGAAAGGAAAGAGAGTAATTTATATTGCATTAAATGATATTATTGTTGGCCATTTCATATTGATGCGTGAATTTAATCCATTGATGGAAAAATTATTAACACAGATAAAAAATTATGGTGGAAGTTTTTATTTAATGAGTCAAGAACCTGAGGGACGATTAGATGATATTGGACGAGTGATTGGCGTTGAACTATCCCGTATTCATGGTGGATTAAGTTTAAAGCGTTATCTAGAAAAACTTTCAACACTGGGAGAATATATATTTTTTGCTAATTTAAATACAGATAAAAAAATATTAAATAGCAGCAAGCATAATGTAGGAATATTTGATCCAGTTCTTTGCGAGGTCGAAAATCTTGATGTAGTAAATTTTGACAATAGTCTTGAAGGTTTTGTAGATTTTATAGGGTATTTGTTGTCACTCAAAAAATTTATGCGACATTTTTGGATATTTTTAGGAGTTTCTTCTTTAATTGTAATTGCGTCGTCGTTTGATCTTGTTTATTTACTATTATCGATTTTTATTTTATCTAATTTATTTCTTATTTTGTTTCGATATAGAGCTGAAAAATTTTAAAAGTTCTTGAATACGTTCTGTAACCAGACACTTTCTTTTACTTAAGCTTTGTTTGCTAATAGCAAAGTTTAAAGCCTTTTCTTGGCCTACGATAATTAATAGTTTTTTTGCTCGTGTGATGGCTGTATATATTAATTGTCTTTCTAATAAATTAAAATGATACATATTAAGAGCTAATACTACACAAGAAATTTCAGATCCTTGAGAGCGATGAACGCTAAGTGTATAAGCAAGTTGAAGCTGTAAAAGATCATTTTTTTGATATGTTATTTCACGTCCATCCCAAAGATTTACTTTCAGTGTGCCTAGTTTTGAATTGATTGCAGTAATAACTCCTGTATCTCCATTAAAAACTCCAAAATCTCCTAAATTATAATTATTAACCCTTTGGCAAACCCGATCGTTTAATCTAAATGATTGGTCATTAATCATAATTTCTTGTTCTGGATCTAAAAGTTCTATTGGATTTAAAACATTTTGTAATCGTTGATTTAACTGAATGGTGCCTAGAGGCCCCTTATTCATCGGAGTTAATACAACGATTTCATCAGTAGAAATATTAAATTTTTCTGGGATTTGCTCTGATACTAATTTCTCAATTAAAATAGCGGTATCATATTGAGACTCTTTGGGAATAAAGTAAGTATCTGTTTTTGTAATTCCATTTGGAATTGGAATTTTCGGAATAATTCCATTATTAATGTCAAAAGCAACTTCATTTATTTTTGATTCATTATCTCGTCTAAAAATATATGATAATACGATTTTTGATATTTCATTAATTGATAATAAGTCTGCATATATTTTCCCAGGACCTACAGGAGGAAGTTGATCTTTATCTCCAACCATTATTAAAGTTGCATCATTTGGAATAGCTGCAAACAAGTCTTTTGCAAGTAAAATATCAATCATTGAAGATTCATCAATTATAAAAACATCCGCATTTATTTGTTTATCTAAATTATATGTAAAAGATGAGGTTACAGGATCATATTTTAATAATCTATGAATCGTTTGTGCCTTCATTTCGCAAATATTTCCTAGTCTTTGAGCTGCCTTTCCCGTAGGAGCAGCAAGCTTTACTGTTTTTCCTCCTGCAGAGAAAATACGCGCGAGAACATTTATAAGAGTTGTCTTTCCACATCCTGGGCCACCTGTAATTAGGGTAATTTTATTTTTATTTGCTATTTTTACAGCATTTATTTGTTCTTCGCTATATTTGATATTAGTGATGGCTTCAATTTTTGGAATTGTATCAGTAATAAATTTTTCAGAAATGAGATATGAGTTGTGACTTGTTATTTTGTTGACGATAAATTTTGCTATAAAACTTTCTGCCATATCAATTATTGGTAAGAAGATTTTTTCATTTCTTGCCATTAGAGAATTTTTAATTAAAAGTTCTTCAATCAATTGATTTATAGAAATATCAGGACTTATTTGTAATATTTGTTTTGTCTTTTCTTCTAAAATTTTTTCCTCTAAATAGCAATTTCCATCATCTAAATTTTTTTCTAAAGTATGTATTATTCCCGCTTTTATACGTTTCGGATCATCTTTTGAAAATCCCATTTTAAAGGCGATATCATCTGCTCTTAAAAATCCAATTCCCGTAATTTCAGTGCATAATTTATATGGATTAGAAGAAACCACTTCGATGCTTTTATCTCCATATTTTTTATAAATTAATGTTGAGATAGCTTGACTTATATTATGTTCAATCAGAAATCTTATGACTTCACCATCACTTTTTTGTTCTTGTAATATGTTGTAAATTGCAGTGATTTTTTTACTGGTAAGGCCTTTTATGCTCTTTAGGGAAAGAGGATTGATTAAAATTTTTTCAATGGCATTTTTCCCAAGTAAAGCCACAATTTTTTGGGCTGTTTTTATACCAATTCCTGGAAGGAGCCCACTAGATAAATATTTTTCTACTCCTTGTATATCAGATGGAGGAACTTCAACTATAGAAGTCGCCTTTAACTGTCTACCAAATTTTTGATGTTCTACATAATATCCAGAAGCAACAATATATGCTCCTTCGTACATATTAAAAGCAGTTCCTGTTACAACAACTTCATTATAATTAGCTTCGTTTTCTACGATTAGAATACAAAATCCATTTTCTTCATTTTTAAAACGAATTCTTTTTACATAACCTTTGATTGATACAGCATCATTTTCATTTATATTAAGCATTAGTATTGTTTTTATCTTTTGGGAAGAATCTTTTTTTCTTTAACAAAGCCTTCCTTTTATTTCTAATCGCAGATTTATTTCTTTCGTTGTCAGAAATTTCTTTTTTTGTTGGTTCTTGAGAAATTTCATCATCACAAAGTCGAGATGGATTTTCTTTACTTTCTTCTTGATGAGCTTGCATTTCAAGTTCATATTCGTCAATTCTGAGTCTTGCATCTGGCATAATTAAAATTCTAACTTCATATTCGGATTCAAGTCTTGATAGCTCTTTTTTCTTATTATTTAAAAGAAAAATTGCAGGTACTGACGACAATCTTACTTTTACGAGAGGAACATTTCCGAGGATAACAGCAGCTTGAATTTTTCTTAATACTTCAAGAGCGATTAGTTCAGGATTCCTTACTTTCCCAGTTCCTTTGCAATGTTGGCAAGTAATATGACTTTGGCTAGCAAGCGATGCACGAATACGTTGCCTTGACATTTCTAATAAACCAAATCTTGAAAGAGTTCCAACTTCGATTCGCGCCTTATCATCTTTTGTGGCATCTTTCATTCTTTTTTCGATTTCCATTCTATGATGTTTATCAAGCATATCAATAAAGTCAATTACGATAAGTCCACCTAAATCTCTTAAGCGAAGTTGCCTTGCAATTGTATCTGCTGCTTCTAAATTTGTTCTAAATGCGGTATCTTCAATTCCTTCCCCAGCAGTACCTTTTCCAGAGTTTACATCGATTGCAACAAGTGCCTCAACAGGCTCAATGACAACTGCACCTCCAGATGGAAGTTTTACCTCTCTTTCAAAAGTTTCAATTACTTTATCCTCAATGTTATAATGCGTAAAAATAGGCTCTTTACTATTATATAACTTAACTCTTGAACGATATCGTGGCATTATTTCTTGCACGAATTCTTTTACAATCTCAAAAGTATTTGGATTATCAATAACGATTTCCTTAACAAGTGGCGTAAAGTAATCTCTAATAACTCTCGTAACAAAAGTTCCATCAGTATATAAAATTGTAGGGGTAGAGGCATCTTTTGCACGGTTTTGAATTTTTTCCCAAAGTTCAAGTTGCATTGTTAAATCTCTTGAAAGTTCACTATGAGATCTATCCAATCCCGCTGTTCTTATAATAATTCCCATTCCATCAGGGAGTGTTAGATCTTGTGTAAGCTTTTTTAATCGGCTTCTTTCGTCAATACTTCCTTTCCTTGATACTCCTCCCTTATCATTTCCGAGCATTAATACAATGTATCTTCCTGGTAAAGAAAGGTATGTAGTAAGAGTTGCACCCTTTAGATCTCGCTCATCTTTTACTACTTGCACAATAATTTCTTGTCCTGCTTTGACAACATCTTGTATCTTTATTTGAGAGGCAGCTCTTTTTTTAACGTAGCCGTCTTTAAAATATGATGGGTGAATATCATTGATTTGCAAAAATCCATTTCTTTCCGTTCCAATATCTACAAAAGCCGCCTGAAGACTTGGCTCAACCCTAGCAATTTTTGCTTTATAAATATTACCTTTTAATTTTTTTCCGACATTTGACTCAATTTCTAATTCAATAGGTTCATTGTCTTCTGTGATTGCAATTCTACATTCTTCTGGGTGAATTGCATTAATAAGCATATAGCGTTCCATAAATTTACTCCCAAGTTTGTAGGAGTCCAGCTACTTAATATTATTTTAAGTTTTAATTTTATATTGTGCATTAACTGCTGAATGTCATGTATATTAAAAAAAATCATTATATTTTAAAATTTATTAAAAAATCTAAAATTATCAAATAGTTAAAATTTGTAAGGTAACTTAAGCCTAAAAGTTAAAAACATTTTTGACACGTCTTAATAATTAACTTTTTAGTATTAATTAGCTGAATCCTTTTTAAAATAAAAAATCTAAGATACCAATAAAACCAATTTTAAATTAATCGTCTAATTTTGTAAATAGACAAACTATTGGTATAAATAAAAAAGCTGACTTAAATGAATTAACCTCGCTAAAAGTTTCTCCTAAGCCAGCTCAGACAAACAAGAACTATGCATATTTTTACCTCGCTAAGTTCTTTAATAGGCGTCGTTTGCCCCGCCCTTTCTCTGTTTTTGTATTTGCATTTCTTTTGATGTTAGAATCTTAAAAAAGATTCTTTTTTTTGAGATAATTACCAAAAAAGGTATGAATGTGTGTGCGGTAAACAGGAGGAAGCTTTTTTGGTATTTACTATATCTCAAAAATTAACATAAACTACGCAAACACTCTAATGGTGATATAAGCAAAGAACATGCCATAAATATAATTAGCTAGAATTATTATATATTTTTGAAGTTCGACTTTTTATAAAGAAAAATTTTCCTGTTTTTTTGACGAAAAGTCATTTTTTTGACCATTAATAGAAAAAAAGAATTCATTTTATAAAGTTTTCTTATTTCTTGTCCGAAAGCGTAACTTGTAGGGCAGATGGTGAGTTTTTTTAAGTTGTGTTCTTCTGATAGTAATGAGGGATTGAAAGATTCCTTGTTGTTAGAAGTTTTTTTGTTTTTGGAGACTCCCTTAAGGTAGTCATCGTTAATTTTGATGTTTTTAAGGGAAGATTTTCAAAGCAAAGAGAGAGTTTATCTTCGTTAAACGAAGAGGCGCATAACGATTGCTTTTTGAAAATTAAGCTTTCTTAACGAGACAAAAGTTTTTTTAAGAGTGAGTTTAATTATTTCTAAGAAGAGAAAATTCATCATAGTTAAATGGTTTTTAATTAACGAAAGTTAAGTTTTTTACTGTTTTATTGAAGGGTTCTACTTTGCGAGTGGGGGCGACAGAAAATTTTTTTTGTTGCCTCTTTTTTTTTATTCTGTTTTCTTATCAAAAACCTTTCACAAATTTTCGATTTTAAAAAAATAATTTATAAAATATAAAATTTATTGCTTCTTTTTTGTCTAATTTTAATCTAATAGAGTATGAATAGTGATATAAAAATCTTTACAGGGCGTGCCAATGTTCCTTTTTGCGATGCGATATGTAAGTGTTTGCATACTTCAAAAGGAGAGATGGAGTTTATTGCATTTCACGATGGAGAATCATCTGTTAAAGTTATAGATTCTGTAAGAGGAAGTGATGTTTTCTTTGTGCAGAGTTTATCTTCACCTGTTAACGATCATTTAATGGAAATGCTAATAGCAATTGATGCAATAAAAAGGGCATCAGCAAAAAGAATTTCTGTGGTAGTTCCATATTTTGCTTATTCAAGGCAAGATTGCATGAAAGATGGACGACAACCAATTAGTGCAAAATTAGTGGCTAATTTAATTTCTATAGCAGGAGCAAATAGGGTTATTACAATGGAACCACATACGCCACAATTAATGGCTTTTTTTGATATCCCTGTTGATGGATTGTCTGGAGTACATGCATTTTTAAAATATATAACAGAGTCTCATGGAATAGAAAATAGCATAATTGTAGCACCAGATATTGGGGGGGTCGAAAGAGCCAGATTTTATTCAAGTCACCTTCATGACTTTCCTTTAGCAGTGATTAATAAGAGAAGAGATAAACCAAATGAGGTATCTCAAATGCATTTAGTTGGTGATGTCCGAGGGAAAAGAGCGATTATTGTAGATGATATGGTAGATACAGCGGGAACATTAATACGCGCATGTGATCTTTTATTAGAAAATGGAGCAATCGAGGTTTCTGCATTTATTGTTCACCCAATATTATCATTAGATGCGCAAGAAAAAATTCAAAATTCAAGATTAAAAGAGCTAGTTGTTACAGATACAATTTTTCATGATCACTACATGCCTAAAATAAAAATCTTATCTGTTGCAGAATTAATATCAAGTGCAATTTATAATATTCATAAAGAAGTGTCTTTAAGTGAACTATATTAAGTTTTCTTTAGATAAATAAGATAAGAAATTATAAAAGAAAAAGCTAATCCCATTGAAATAGTAATTCCTAAATTTTTTGTTAATGTAAAACTTGTAAAAAATAAAAGTCCAAAGCTAACAAAACTTGTTAGGAATGAAAAAAAGACGGCAGTTTCCGTAAAATCGTTTTTAGAATTTAAGGAAAAAATTGCATAATCAAGGCTTAATCCTGTAAGTAAGAAAAATGATAAAAAATGGAAAAAAGTAAGTGGAATTCCTAAGATTCCAAATAAAGAAAGCAGTGATAAAATTGAAAAAAAAGATGGGAAAATAAGTAAAAAACTTTTTCCCTTAAAAATACAAGATAAGAAAAATATCAAAATTAAAAAAGAATAACAAAGTAATTTATATGTTTCATGTCTATAACTTTTAAAAGTTGAAATGATATCATCTGTAAAATTTATAAGGAATAAATCAGAGCGCTTTTTATAATCCAATACAGGTTTTTCGATAAGTGAATTAATTAGATAAAAATTATTATTATCTATTATTAAAAAAGATGATAAAAGTTTTTTTAGATTATTATTTACAGTATCGAAAGTTAAGAATTCATCGGTAGGCTTAAAAGATGGTAAATTAATGCTTAAATCATTTTTAAAATTTGTTTTCTTGGCATTTAAAAATAATTTTGTGAGTATTAAATTTTCTTTTTGAGTTCTTATTGAGGGAATAAAGGAAGATAACCTTAAGGGTGATAGCTTTAATTGATTTGATAAATTTTCTTCTTTTTGTAGGGCATCTTCTATACTAGAACCTTTTATAACTAAAAAATATTTCCCCAGATCCATTGTGGATTTTTGAAACATTATATCGTCTTTTAAAAGATCTTTAGGAGGAGAATAAAAATTTTGTATATTATCGCTTGTTTTTAATGATGAAATCCCATAGGTACAAAACATAATAAAAATAATTATGCCGAGTGAAAAAATAAAATTTCTTTCTTTTTTTAATCTTAAAATTTTTATAAATGCAAAATAATTTCCCTTATTGTTAGGAAGTGTATCTTTTTTCCAAGACGACGTAAGGGGAACATAAAAAGAGCAAACAAAAAGATATACAAAAATAAGACCAGTAGCAGAAAATAAAGCCATTTGTTTTAGTAAAGAAAAATTTGAAAACAAAAGTGGTAAGAATGCAATAATGGTTGTTAACAAAGAAAAAGTTAAATTTTTAAATATATGATCTAATGCTTCCTTTGAAGTGTTAAAGTTATTTTTTGCAATTAAAAAGTGAAGAGAATAGTCCACCGAAAGCCCAATTAAAGTTGTGCCAAAAATTAAAGTTAAAATATGAACAGAATCAAAAAATAAAAACAATGAAAAAATTCCTGCCAAAAATCCGAATCCAATGCTTAAAAATATAGGAACTAAAAATTTAAAATGCTTAAATAAGAAATATCCTAATGATAATAAAAACAAGCAAGATGCTATAGATAAGATGTTTATCTCTTTTTTGCTATTTTTCGTCGCGATGGCAGTATAAAAAGGAGCTCCACTTACATAAATTTTTGTTGAAGTCGTTTCAAAACTTTTTCTTGTTTCTTTTAAATTAAATAGAGCATTGAAAGTTATGAAATTAGTTAAATTTTTATCATCTTTTAATGAAACAAAAATTAAAGCATAAAATTTATTATTTTCTTTTTTAATTAATGTTCCATTTTCCGTGTTCCAATTTCCACTTTTTGTCGGAATATTTAATAAAAAATCTTGTAGAAACAAAAAAGGGTCTGTTTTAAAAGAAAAAAGTCGAGGTGTAAATGAAGAAAGCGATTTTAAAACTATAGATTTATAAAGATTATCAAAATCATGACTTTTTAAATAATTTCTGTCTTCTTCGCTTAAAAGCTTCCCAGAATATTTAGAAAAATCTTTAATAAAATTTTTTATATTAAAATTTATATTGTTATTTTCAATTATAAAAAAATCTTTTGAAATAGTATTTTTAAAAGAGTTAATGGAATTTATTGTTGTCTCTTTATCATCTCCTATTGCAAGGATTGAAATCTTATTTGAATATTTTTTAGATAGTAATTTAGTTATACTATAAGTAGATGAGGTTTTATCTTGAATAAGAGAAAGAAGATCTGTATCAAAAGATAATTTTGACGTAAGAAGCCAGATAATTTCAGAAATTATAAATAATAAAAAACAAAATCTAAATTTATTATTTGCAAATAAATTCTTCATCTTTTATTTCTTTTTTAGAAAGGGTGTCATCAGAACTTAAATCTAGATTTATTTCGTCTCCGTTTTTATATGTTATGTAAACATTAATATCGTTTGGATAATCAAAAGATAAGTACAAATAAATATTATCTATAAACTCTTTTATTTCTTTATTTTTTGGAATAAGTGTGACTTGAGTACAAGAATTAGTGGGGCATGCCTTTAATGTCATCATACAACGTAATCTTTCTTCTTCGTTCTCCACGCTGTAGTTTGCCTTGTATACATCAAAATTTTCAAATAATGATGTATAATCGTTTTTTAATATGGCATCTATGCTTTCTTTTATCTCATTAAATCTAGGCTCATCTGAAAATTTTTTTTTATCTAATTTATCTTGAATTTTTGAACAGAAAAAATCTTTTGTTATTATGTATTGGGCTTTAAGTGGAGTTTTAATATTCCAAATAATCCCAAAATCTTTTTTAAAGTAAAAATTTCCAGTGGATTTTAACGTTACATTCATATCTAATAATGTCTTTGTTTGATCAAAATTTCCAGCTAATGTCTTTCCTTTGGAAACAAAATTTTTTATTCCTGTTAGGCCTATATATGAGGCATCAACTTGTTCGTATATAAAACAATGAGATGTATCATTATTGTGTTTTTTAATATCTAAAGCATTTGCAGAATTTTTATATAGTGGCAAAAAGATGGATAAAGACAAAAACAAAAAGAGAAAATTTTTTTTATTTGGATTTATCATAAATTTTATCCTTTAAAATTTGTGGAATTTCAAAAAGAGTTTCTTTGTTTTTTAAGTTGATAGCCATTTGAGAGCTTTTTGCTTTACAGATTTTTTCTTTAGTATTTTTATCAACGATTAAATAGCTAAATTTTAAAAAATTATCACAAGATTCGAGTTCACAAGTTATTTCGATTTCTTGCTCGAAGACACAGGGCTTTATGTATTTTATTTCAAATGAAACAACAGGAAATGCCAAATCGTTTTTGGCCATATCAGCATAAGTAAAGTTGATTTTATTTAAAAAAGCGCAACGTGCTTTTTCAAAATATTTTATATAATTTCCATGCCACACGACATTCATGGGATCTAGATCAAAAAAATCAACTTTTAATTTGATGGTTTCTTTCATAAAAATATAAATTTATAAATCTTTTTTCCTAAGTCTAACATGTTTTGGAGTAATTTCCACTAGTTCGTCATCTGCTATAAAATCTAAAGCTTTCTCAATAGTCATTGGTTGTACGGGGGTTAATATAACGTTTTCATCTTTTCCTGCTGCACGCATATTGCTAAGCTTTTTTGCCTTTGATGGATTAATTTCAAGATCGCCTCCCTTATTTCTTTCACCAACAATCATGCCCTTATAAAATTCATCATTAGGCACAACAAACATTTTTCCTCGTGGTTCAAGATTAAAAATTGCATACGCAACTGCGGTTCCATCTCTATCTGCAACTAATGAACCTGTATTTCTCCCCGAAAAATCTCCTCGATATTCCTCATATCCTTCAAGATATGAACTCATCAAGCCTGTGCCTTTTGTGTCTGTTAAGAAAGTATTCTTGTAACCAATCAGAGCTCTTGAAGGAATGGAGAATTCGAGTCTAACTCTATTTGTATAATTATGCATCGTTGTTAAAATACCTTTCCTAGAAGAAAGTTTTTCTGTTACGATACCTGTAAATTCTTCATTACAATCAACAACGACATGCTCAATTGGCTCTAACTTCTTGCCGTTTTCTTCTCTAAATAAAACAATTGGACGTCCTACAGATAATTCATAAGATTCTCTTCGCATTGTTTCAATTAATATTACAAGCTGTAATTCTCCTCGAGCTTTTACAAGAAAAGTATCAGGGACCTTTGTTTTTTCTACTTGAATTGAAACATTATATAAAGATTCTTTAATAAGTCTTTCATATATTTTTTGAGATTGAATAAATTTTCCATCTCTTCCAGAAAAGGGAGAGGTGTTTACAGAAAAATACATTGCTACAGTTGGAGGATCTACCTTTATTCTAGGAAGTGGTATCTCAACTTCTGGGCTACAAATAGTATCTCCAATAGTTACCTCGTCAATTCCAGAAAGCAAAATAATATCGCCAGGATCTGCCTCTGGAGCTTGCATCACTTTCATTCCCTGATAAGACTGAAGGTTCACTATCTTTAATGCATTTCTATTTTGATTTTCATCAATCAAAATTAAAGAATCACCTGCTTTTGCATATCCATGTGCAACTTTTCCTATTGCAAGACGTCCTAAAAATTCAGAGTAGCTAACATTTGCAACAAGCATTTGAAATGCTTTTTTTTCATCATAACTTGGGGCAGGTACAGTTTTTAATATTGTTTCAAAAAGTGGTGTTAAATCTTTTCCTTCGGTTTCTAGCGAATAAGAAGATGTCCCGTCACGTCCAACAGTATACAAAACTGGAAAATCAATTTGTTCTTCACTTGCTCCCAGATCGATAAACAATGTATAAATTTCGTCGAGAACTTCTTGCACTCTTGCATCTTGTCTATCAATTTTATTGATACAAACAATCATGGCAAGTCCTAATTGTAACGCTTTTTGTACGACAAATCTCGTTTGTGGAAGGGGACCTTCTGCAGCGTCAACAAGTAAAATCGCGCCATCTACCATAGATAAAGCTCTTTCAACTTCACCTCCAAAATCAGCGTGTCCTGGTGTATCTAAAATATTTATTTTTTTACCATTCCAATGTACTGAACAATTCTTGGCAGTAATCGTGATCCCACGTTCTCTTTCGAGCTCCATGCTATCCATTAACCTGTCTTGTGTTTCGACACCCTTTCTAATTACTCCGCCTTGCTTAAACATTTGATCAACAAGCGTAGTTTTTCCGTGATCTACATGTGCAATAATTGCAATGTTCCTAATATTATCATTCTTCATATAATTACAAATCTCTTAAAAATCCATCATTATGGATATCATATTATTATAATTTTTATTTTGTTTGTTTATGTATTTTCCTATGAGCTTTCTTTGAATCTTCTTTAGATGGAAAAATTTAAAATACATAGAAAATGCACACTTAAGTTACCAAAAAACCATATTTTTTACAAATTTTTTATATAAAAAATAATAAGTAAGAAGTATTTTCTTATTTTTTGAAGCAATATGCGCACAAAAGTAAGATAAGCTTTGGTGATTTTATTATAAGGTTTTATTTTTTGGGGTAATATTATGGCAAAAATCAAGAGAGAAAGTTTTAATTCAAAAAGGAAACTTATTGGTTGGCTTGTAGCTTACGATGATGACAATCTAGGCGAATATTACGAGCTTAGAACAGGTAGATATATCATAAAAAACAATCTGTTGCCAGCTCAAGAAGGTGATATTATAGTTAATAAATCAGGTATTGATTCTCCACATCTTGCGATTAATGTTACAAACGATTTTAAAGTTGCGGTGCAAGATATTTTTAGTAGAGAAGGGGTATTTTATACAAGAATGACTGAGGATATTGAGAAGCGCTTGTCGGGAACGATTTTATTAAAACATGGTGATAAAATCAGGTTAGGTAAAAATAAAAATTTTCAAGTTTGCTTATTAAATGAATAACGAAAAGACACGAAAAATTTTTGATAATAAATATGAAATCCTAAAAATTGTGGGACGAGGGGAAAGTAGTGTTGTTTATCACGCAAGAAAAATACAAGATAAGAGCGATGTGGCTTTGAAAGTACTTATTCAAAAAGATGGAAGAGATAATAAAGAAATTTTAAGGAGAGAATCATTAGCACTAGTTTCTTGTAGAAATAAGAACGTTATAAAACTAGAAGATTTTCAAACACTATCTGGCCTTTGCTATTTAGTAATGGAGTATGCAAGGTATAAAGACGTTGTCCAATACCTCAATGGAAAATTGCTTGGTTATGAACAAGGGGAAGCTTTTTTAAAACAGGCTTTAAGCGCTTTAGATTTTATTCATAAGACTGGTTTTATCCATAGAGATATTGTCCCAGAAAATTTATTAATTACATCAGATGAGACGATGAAGCTTTCGGATTTTGGATCTGGAGTTGTCGTTTATGAATTGTCAAATAGTAAAGATTTTAAAAAAGATATAAGTAAAAATAGCTTTATTGCCCCAGAATATTTTAACAACAATGAAATAAATTTCTATTCAGATATTTATTCAATGGGGAAATCTTTCCTTTATCTATTTACACATAGTTATTCAAATATATCTTCAATAACAAATTTTAAATTGGCAACTTGTTTAAAAAAGATGCTTGAAGAAAATCCAAAAGATAGGTTTCAAACAGCTACGCAGGTATTAGACTTTTTAGATTTAGGAAATGTTAACGTAGGTTCTAGTGTTAAGCTAAATAATAGCAACCATATATTAGATGACTTAGAGAGTAATAATGTGGTAACTAGTTTAAATGATGATAAATTTGAGGTGGAGCCTAGGAAAGATATTGATAATAGCATGAAGAATAATGATATTAATACTGAAAAAACAATAAACAAAATTAATAATAATGCCGTAGATAATAGTGTGAAAGAAATGATTCGTGATGAATTAAATTCTGATCAGAAACCATTTAGTTTGGGGGAAAGCACAGGGAAAACTTTAGAAGAACTTAATAAAGAAAAGTTAAAGAAGTTAAAAAGTTCTAAGAAAAATAATATAAACAAAAAAGACATGAAAGAAGATACATATTGTGACAAATCATCAAATGCAAAAATAAAGCTTGTTTTATCTATAATACTATTGATCGTTTTATATTTTCTTTTTGCATCATTTGGATTGTTTGGAGGAGATAGTAAAGACAGTAATATAACAAATGATGGTTTTGAATATGGGGATCTTGATAAAATAGAAGGTAAGTCGAAAGAGCTTACATTTCCAAATCTTGTAGATGGTCTTTATTATGGCGAATTTTATAATGTGTTGATGGATAAAGTTTCATTTTCGTTGGTAAGTAAAGATAATAATATTATTTTTACGATAAAAGAAAATGGATTTAATCCTATTGCTTCTTCTAATATATCGGAGGGGATTTTAGAAATAAGATTTAATGGCGTTGTATTAGATTTTAATGCAAAAGAAATTGGGAATGGGAAAATTACAGGAGAAGTGCTTAATAAGATAACTGGTGAAAGAGGAAAATGGCGTTTAAAATTTATAAAATAAAACATTTTTTAATCACAGCAATTTTTGTTGGAATATTTTGTTTATCTTTTCCAAGAGAATCTTTTTGTATTAATGATGGAAATATTTTGCATATTCCTCCAAGTGCGACGAGTTTTAAAACGTCGGGATTGCCGATGATTTTGCAGGCAAAGTTGTCTGGAACAAGAAATGTTAATCATAAAATTAGGCTAATCGCTGTAATAGATGGTGATGTATTAGATGTTCCTTCTAATCAAGTTTATTGGGATGCACAAGATAGACCTGTTTATGATTTTAATGTGTATTATCCTAAAAGATCTATAAGTTATCGTTTTGTAATAGATACATATTCAGATCTTAATTCATCAAAACGATTTGTTTCTGGAACTTATAGTATATATAGAGCATGTAAGATCCAAACAGAATCCAATGAAAAAAATATCTTGCAAAAGGCATCTGAAGAATCGTTAATAGCAGAAAGAAATGTAAAAGTAAGAGAAGAAATAATAAAAGTTATAAAAGAGATACAAGAAAAGGCGGAGCTTTAGATGAAAAAAATATGTATATTTTTAATTATAACATTAATTAGTGTCGCAAATGTAAATGCATCTCAAACTATAGCTATAACTTTCCCGAATAATCAAGAAGATGATTCTCAACATGTGAAGCTCGCAAAGGGATTATTACTAAAAGGAGAAGAGTTAATAGTCATTGATGATGTAAAGGTAGATGCAACTGGTAACTTTATTAGAGTGGTATTTAATGTAAGTGCGAATGACCAAAATTTTGTTGGCGCTTTTATAGAAGATGAAGATGGAAAGCGAGAATATAGTTCTATGAAGCAAATATCTTCTTTTATTTCTCAAGAAAAAGAGCTTGCACAATGTTCTCCTAAGACAGTAGATATTACATTGCTTGCAGGAAATGAATCGTTGCTAATGGAACTTGTTCAGGTTAGGCAAAAAAGTGCTAACTTACTTGATGAAGAAATTGCAAAACTTTTATCAGAAGATTTAATTTTTACAATAAATAATCTTGAAAAGTATTTTGGCTTAACTTATGATACACCAATTAGTGCGAATATGCCTAAAGAGGATTTGTTAATAAGATTAAAACGAATACAAGTGGCGTTGACAAACGTTAAGACTCATGAGGCAACTAGGGTTAGAATTGAAAGAGATGGGCATATCATTAAATAATAGTATTGTTGATTTAGAAAGAATTCAAAATACATTTACAAGTCGTCGTCATTTTTTCCAAAGATTAGAAAATACACCAATAAAATTAAGAGATTTCCTTGTGATGATGCTTCCTTTTATTGAGGAAAAATCATGGGATAAGCGTTTTTTATTAGGGGGAGTTTTTGTTAATGGAAAGCCTGTATATAATGTTGACGAAATAATAATAGGGCCTTCGAATATTGAATATTATGAACCAAAATTTGATATAGAAAAAATAGAAGAATTTTTTCCAAAATTTGATAAAAATAATATTGTTTATGAAAAAGATGGTATAGTTATTTATTATAAGCCAAGAAAGTTACCTACGATTCCTTCAAAGGAACAACGTTTTTTTAATTTAAGAACATATTTAGAAAAATATTATGATAGTTCAGTTCATGTGCCGAGCAGATTGGATACTTCTACACAAGGCCTCGTAATAGGAAGTTATAAAGAACAGACACATGAGTTTGTTCAAAAATTATTTGAATATAAGAAAATACAAAAATTTTATATTTTAAAAGTAAACGGATTGGTAGATTGGGATGAATATGATTGTAATTTTTGCATTGATAAAAGCAAAGATCATCCTGTGCTTAGAGTTTCATCTAATGAGGGTAAGAAAGCAGAGACAATATTTACTGTTGTTAAAAGGGATAAAGAAGAGAATAGCACTATTCTTATTGCAAAGCCCATAACGGGACGAACTCACCAGATCCGAGTTCATATAAGTTCTTTAGGATTTCCTATCATTGGAGATAATTTTTATAATGGTAAAATGGCCCCTGCACTTAATTTGATTTGTTTTAAGCTAAAATTTAAAGATAAAAATGATGAAGAAAAAACCATTATTGCTCCAGAAAATCTTGTAGAGGGCATTAAGGATCTTAAAGAATATTTCAATAATTGAAAAAATCCGATAATGTGATTAAATGTAAGAGTTAGAATTTATTAATTTTTTATTAGGGGGAAAAATGATAGGATTTGATCCACTTTACTTTATTGTCCTTGCTCCTGCTATATTATTTGCAATGTTCACGTCTTTTAGGGTTAAGTATGCTTTTAAACAAGGGCAAAAAATAAAATCAATCAGTAATGTTAGCGGTGTAGACGCAGCTAGAAGAATTTTGGATTTAAATGGGCTTTCAGATGTAAAAATAGAGGAGATAAAAAGTACGTTGGGAGATCATTACGATCCAAAAGAGAAAGTTTTAAGATTAAGCCCAGAAGTTTATAACGATACCTCTTTATCTTCTCTCGGAGTTGCGGCTCATGAAGCAGGGCATGCCATTCAAGATGCTACGCATTATCCTCTCTTAAAGATTAGGAATGCTGTTGTCCCAATAGCATCTTTTGGATCTAATGCATCAATGATGTTGATATTAATAGGTGCTATTTTAAGCAGTATGGGATTAATCAAACTTGGTGTGGTTGCATATACAGCTGTTGTCCTATTTCAAATAATAAATTTACCTGTTGAGTTTGATGCAAGTAAAAGAGCAAAGGAAATCCTTGTCTCACAAGGAATGATATATGAAAATGAGGAAAAAGTTGTTTCTAATGTCTTAAGCGCTGCTGCAATGACATATGTCGCTGCTACCGTGTCTGCAATTTTAACATTAGTATATTATTTAATTAGGTTGGGAGTAATCGGCGGAAGAGATGACAATTAAGAAATTTTTATTAAAAAGATTTTCAGTTTTTATTTTAAGCTTTATTTGTTTTTTTGTTTTCTCTTCAAATTCCTATTGCAAATCACAAAATGGATATGTTGAAAAAAATAAGAAATCAGAAGATATTGCGATAGAATCTTTTGAAAAATTGTATAAAAATATTTTCATAAAAACTCTTGATAATGGGCTTACCATTATAATGTATAAAAGAGGATATGCTCCTGTATTTTCAGGAATAGTTTCTGTAAGAGTAGGGGGAAGTGATGAGACTGTTGGAAAAACTGGAATATCTCATATTTTTGAGCATCTTGCTTTTAAGGGGACAAAGACGATTGGTACGACTAATTATAAAAAAGAAAAAAAACTTTTAGAAAAATTAGAAAAACTTGCTAAGCAAACAGATTCGGGAAATAAATTTTCTAAAGATCAAAAAAAAGAATGGGAAAAAATTCACAGTGCATTAAAACTTTTATGGACTAGTGAGGCTTTTTCAAAGGAATATGAAAAAAGAGGAGCTGCAAATTTTAATGCAAGTACAGATAAAGATATAACAAGATATTATGTAAGTTTTCCCAAAAAAGAATTAGATTTTTGGGCAAAAATGGAAACTGATAGAATCTTAAATCCTGTTATTAGGCAGTTTTATGAGGAACGCGATGTTATATTAGAAGAAAGAAAAATGCGTTTTGAAAATTCCCCAGAGGGAAAAATGTACGAAAGCTTTTTGAAAATTATGTTTTTAGATCACCCTTATAGAAATCCCGTTATAGGTTTTGAAGAAGATATAAAGCATATAACAGCAACTGATGTAAGCAAATTTCAAAAAAAATATTATGTTCCATCTAATATGGTTGTCGCAGTCGTGGGGGATATTGATTTTGAAAAAGATTTTAAAATTTTAGAAAAATATTTTTCAAAAATTCCGAAAGCAAAAAAGATAAAACGAAATATTTTAAAAGAGCCCATTCAAGAAGGAGAGCGAAGAGTAAATTTAGATATAAAGGCAAATCCTAGCGTGTTTTTGGCATATCATAAGCCAAACTATCCACACAAAGATGATTTAATAATATCATTGCTTTCACAAATTATAGCAGGTTCAAAAATTTCACCTCTTTATAAAGAGCTTATAAAAAATTCTAAATGTGCAAGTAGTATAGGAATTGATGAGGGGCCAGGAGTTGCTTATCCTAACTACATAGCTTTTTATATCGTTCCAAACGGAAATTGCTCGAACGATAAAATTATATTAATTTTTGATAAAGAGATAGAAAAGATAAGAGAAGTTGGCTTTTCTGATGAAGAGTTAGCAATTGCAAAGAGAGCTTTTTTAACGTCAACTGTTGATGTCTTAAATTCAAATGAGGGAATCGCAAAGATGTTAGCGGAAGCTAAACTCTTATACGGTGATCATAAGGCGATATTAAATTGGATGAAAGAACTTGATAGAGTTTCTATTATTGATTTAAAGACTGCTATGAATAAATACTTAATTAAAGGCAATAGAACCATTTCGACAATAGGGAAATAAAATATGTTTAAAAAAATATTTTTTTTATTAGTAATTATTTTTTGTGGCGTTACTTTTCTATTGTATGGAAAAAATACTGATAGTAAAAATCTTATTAAAAATGAGGAGAAAAAGTACATTCCTCCTGTTGCGACGGAGTGGAAAACATCGCAAGGAATAAAAGTTATATATTACGAAGATGATGAAATTCCTGTAGTAAGGGGAGCATTTTATATAAGAGGAAATATTGATGAGACGAAAAATCCTATAGCATTAAAAGCGATGGGGACTCTTTTAAAGTCAGGCGGAACAAAAAAATATCCATCATCGAAGCTTGATAAAGAATTAGAAAAACTTTCAGCAAGTGTTTCTTCTTCTTGGGGAAGTGAGTATGGTAAGATTTCTTTTAGTGCATTATCACAAGATGTTGATAAATTATTTGATATTATCGGAGATATGATTTTAAATCCTGTCTTTGAACAAAAAGAAATTGATTTATGGAAATTAAGGGAAAAGGATTCTATCTTAAGACAAAAAGATTATCCAGATTCTATAGGATATGAAAAATATAAAAATATTTTATATAAAAGTTCAAATTACGGATATATAAGTAACGAAAAAGATGTCGATAAAATTACTAGGGAGATCTTGTTAAAAGAGAAAGAAGATTTTGTGGTTCCAAATGATTCTTATTTAACAATAGTTGGTCCAATATCTAAAGAAGAAATAAATAATCTCATTAATAAAAATCTTGGCTTGTGGAAAAAAGTTGAGAGAAAAGTAGTAGAAAAAAATAATGATAAATATTTATATACTCCCAAAGGTAAAGAAATTTATTTTATGAAAAAAGATGATCTTAACCAAGCATCTGTTTATATAATCTCAAAAGGTCCAACGATAAACGAAGAAGATATTTTAAAGTATGATGTTTTTAGTGAATATTTTGGTGCGGGTGGTTTTTCTTCTGCGTTATTTAATAAGCTAAGGAATGATAAGGGGCTTGTTTATACGACATATGGAGGAGTTTTTCCCAAATTTCCTTATGGTAGTTCGATAATTTATTTTGCAACATCAGATAAAAATTTAATGAGTGCTTTAAAGCTTGTAGAAAATATAACAAATGATATTAAGAAAAAAGAAAACGTTGATAAAGAGATGTTATCTCGGACAAAAAATACGAAATTAATTAAGAGAATTTTTGATACGGATTCTTTTGATAACCTTGTCAGTAAAAAATTTATCCATGATTTTTTGAGCTTTTCTAATTCTTATGATGCTCTATATCCAAAGCGTGTAAAAGATGTAACTAGTGAAGATATTTCAAGAATTTCCGAAAAATATTTTAATTTAGAAGATGCGTTTATCGTAATTATTGCTTCTGAATCATCGTTAAATAATTTAAAAATATTATTGAAAGATAATGAATCTATATTCTCCAAATTTAATCTAAACCTATGTGACGTAAAAAAAGATTCGTGTAAATTGATTAGTAATTTTTAAAAGTAATTTTTTATGAAAAAGATATTTTTTATAATTAGCATAATGCTCTGCTCCTTATCATGTTCTCCAGCGCATGATGCGAAACCAGTTGCTTCATCTACATTAATTGGAGCTGCAACGGGCGCAGGCGCAGGAATGGTTACAGGCTTTCAAGTTGGTGCAGGAACAGGGCCAGGAGCGGCTGTTGGCGCAGGTTTTGGCGCGGTATTAGGTGCAGTAAATGGGATGTTATCTGAAAGGATAGAATATCAGATGAAATTATTAGAATCTGAAATGAACGAGGCAAAAGCTAGAGGCTATGCGCAAGAAATTATAAAAGAGCAATATGAAAGAAGGTTAAAGCTACATCCTACAAGAGATTTTTATCCTGCTGATATTTTCTTCTATGGAGATGAAGCTAAGCTTAGGCCAAAGGCCTATATGTTATTACAAGAGATAGCAAAATTAAGTAAAGAAAGACTTCCATGGTCACGACTTGTTGTCGCAAATTATGTAGTAGCAAGTGACGAAGATTCTTCTTATGGAAAATATTTATCTCAAAAACGTTCAAGAGTGATGGTAAATGAACTTACAAGATTGGGGATTGAACCTAGGAGATTGGTAGCAAGAGGTGTAATTGTGGAGGAACCTGTACTATTAGACCCTGAGGATTATCCTTTAAGATATAGCCAAGCTGTTGAATTTATACCTCTTGATAGATAAGATAATTTTAACGTAGTATAGAAATAGTTTTTTAATAATTTAATAATAATGTGGTGAATATGGAAAATATAGATATTAAAACAAGCGATGAATTAAAAGAATTTTTAGAAGACCTAGAATTAAAACAATTAGAAGGAAAACTTTCGCCTATCTATTGTACAAGTGTTATGAATTACGTTTTTGGCTTAGATGATATAAATTCTCTTATGACTGATGAGAATAAAGAAATCGCAAGAAAGCTTTGGCTTAATGCAAAGGAGAAGGGAATCCTCCTTGCAGATCCTTCCCTTCTTTTTTAGTTCTTAATGCCCTGATTTTTTGCAACAAATTGCGACCTGAAAATGAGTTGAATTTTTTAATACATCAAACAAATCAAAATGATCTTGCCTTATCTAATGTTATGCACGGGCTTTCTTTGCTTGTATTTAACTGTTTATTATATAGTTGGCTACTAGTTGAACAAAAATATATTTCTTTTAAATAATTTTATTAAATTTTCAATAAGGATTGAATCGCTAACTTAAAAATTTTCATCAAAAATAATAACTAAAGTTTTATTTTAAGTAATATAGTTCTCTATATTTGGAAAATTTTATGGAAAAATTAAAAAATTTTTTAGATCAAATTATTAAGTTGTTAATGCGTTGCATTTGTAGTAAGAGAGTATCCCTCTCTAAAGATTTTCAAAATAAAAAAGTGCATGTCCCAAAATTTTTTATTTATCGGATGTAACGCACATATCTGCAAATGGTGATACGGTTTCCTATGAAATTTGCGCAACGACAATAAATGGAATTTTATATTGTTGGGGGGGA
>CAZHSB010000017.1:0-31386 GCA_964534945.1 uncultured Bdellovibrionales bacterium
ATTTTGGAATCTGTAAAAGCAGTGACTGCTAAATATACAGCAGAAGAATTAGTGACTCAAAGAGCTAGAGTAAAAGGTGAGATCCAAAATGCGATTAATGATTTTATTGATAAGACATTAAAAGACAAGAATATAGTTAATGCCTTAAATATTGCAAATGTTGCAATAACTGATTTTGATTTTTCTCAAGAATTTAATCGAGCAATTGAATTAAAAGTAAAAGCAGAGCAAGAAGCATTACAAGCAAAAAATGAAAAAATTCGCAGAGTAACCCAAGCAGAAGCTGCCGCATCAGAGAAGAAATTGGCTGCAGAAGCAGATGCTTATCAAATAGAAATTGCTTCAAAAGCAAGGGCTGATGCAATAAGAAGGGAAGCTGCTGCTTTAAAAAGTAATCCAGAGCTTATTCAGCTTCGTATTGCGGAAAAATGGGATGGAAAATTGCCTTATTTTTCTGCAGGGAAAGATACTATCCCAATGATTAATTTAAAAGATATGAAATAAAAAGCCTTATAAGGTTTGATTTTTATACATAGTTGAGTTAATATCTTCCAGTTTATTAATGTTTATTTTTTTAAGATTGTAGGAAAAATATGAAAAAAGACATTCATCCAGAATTTTATCAGGCTAAGGTTGTTTGTAGTGGTTGTGGCAATACGTTTGAGGTTGGTTCAACTTCAAAAGAAATACATATTGGTGTTTGTAGCCAATGTCATCCGTTTTACACAGGCAAACAGAAAATTGTAGATTCTCAAGGTAGAGTCGATAAGTTTATAAAAAAATATGCAAAATTTTCAAAATAGTTATCAAGAGATTTATCTTAATGCTGTAAAAAATAAGGAGCTCTTATGAAAGGAATCATTTTAGCTGGAGGCGCAGGATCAAGGCTTTATCCACTTACAAAGATATGTTGTAAGCAACTTTTACCAGTATTTGATAAACCAATGATTTACTATCCATTGTCTACATTGATGATGGGAGGAGTTAGGGATATTTGTATAATTTCTACTCCCAAGGATCTTCCTGTGTTAGAAGATTTTTTAGGAAGTGGTGAAAAATTTGGCGTAAATTTTACATATATTGTTCAAGACAAACCTGAGGGAATAGCGCAGGCCTTTTTATTGGCAGAAGATTTTATTGGAAAAGATGATGTTACTTTAATATTGGGTGACAATATTTTTTATGGAGATTTTGGACATATCTATGCAATAAAAGACCACAAAAAAGGCGCAACTGTTTTTGGCTATCCCGTAACGAACCCAAAAGATTTTGGTGTTATAGAATTTGATAATGAAGGCAATGCTGTTAGCATTGAAGAAAAACCTGAAGAGCCAAAATCAAATTATATTGTTCCTGGACTTTATGTTTATGATAATGAAGTTATAAATATAGCAAAAAGTTTAAAACCATCAAAAAGGGGAGAGTTAGAAATAACAGATGTTAATGTAGTATACCTAAAAAATAAATCTCTAAAGGTTATTCCAATCGGAAGAGGAGCTGCTTGGTTAGATAGTGGAACGACATCAGCATTATCCGAAGCATCAACTTTTGTTGAAATTGTAGAGACACGACAGGGGCTAAAGATTGCTTGCCCAGAAGAGGTTGCTGTAAGATTGAGATTTATATCACTTGAAAAGTTTTTTGAAGAGTTAAATATGTTAAAGCCTTGTCAATATAAAACATATTTAGAAGGTGTTTATAATGAGCTTTATTCAAAGGAAAACCATATAAGCTTAGGTCAAAAAAAAAATGATTTCTTGAGGGTCATCGGTACTTGTTAAAATAAGCATAATAAAAAAGAAAAGCTTGGAAAATATTCTTAAAAAGAGCAAAATATTAAAAGTTTTTTTAATTGGACTTATTTTAAAATGTTAAAAGAGCTTGATATCGAAAATTTAGCAATTATAAAGAAATCAATTATTGAATTTGATAAAGGTTTTAACGTTATCACGGGTGAAACTGGTGCAGGAAAATCTATAATTGTAAATGCTATTAATTTAATTTTAGGCGAGCGTGCTAATTTAGATATAATAAAATCTGGGGAAACAGAGTGTAAAGTTCAGGCGGTCTTTGATTTAACATTTCTACCGAAAGAAAAAATTGATCTTTTTCCAGATATCGCAAAAGAAAAAGAACTTATAATAAGTAGAGTTATCGGGAAAGAAAAATCAAGAATTTATATAAATGGAAATCTCTCAAACCTTTCAACACTGGAAAGTATTACATCAAAAATCATTTCATTTTGTGGACAAAATCAACAGATAGATTTATTAAACCCAAAATATCATCTTGAATTTTTGGATCACTATTCAAATCTAGTAGATGACAAAAAAGAATATAAGAACATTTTTGATGAATATAAGAAAATAGAAAAAGAATTTAATGATTATTTAAAAAAGAAGAATGATGTTGCTATTAGGGTGGCAGAGTTATCTGCCATAGAAAATGATTTGAAATGTATCGATTTGCAAACTGACAGACGAGATTTCTTGGAGAATGAGATTAAAAAACTTACAGAAACAGAAAATATACAGTTAATCTCAAACGAAATTATAGATATTTTATTAAACGATGATGGATTATTTTCGATGATTGATGCTGTTTGCAAAAAATTAGATCAAATTTCGAAATATGATTCTACTGTTAAAAAGCTTGAAGATGATTTTTCGCAGATTTCAAATTTAACTATAGATTTTGAACGAGATTATAATAGATATATTAGTACGTTAAATGTTGATGATGAATATCTTGAAAACTTGAGAAGTGAACTTTCCTCGATTGCTAAACTTGAAAGAAAATATGCAACAAATTATGGAGGATTAATAAGTATTTATGAGAAAGTTTTAAAAGAGTTGGAGGAGATTAAACGATTTGTTGATATTGATAAAATAGAAATGGAGTTAAAAGAAAAAAGAGAGGAAGTCTTAAAAAAGGCGCGTAACTTATCGAATAAGCGAAAGAAATTTGCAAAACAGCTAGAATCTTCCATCGTAGAAGAGCTTGCCGAGCTTAATTTGCCAAATTGTATATTTTCTGTTTTATTCAGTAACACAGAGGTTGACGAATCTGGTATTGATAATGTAGAATTCATAATCTCATTGAATAAAGGGTATGAGCCAAAGCCGTTAAGAAAGATTGCTTCGTATGGTGAACTCTCTAGGATACTATTGGTTTTAAAGAAGATAATTAAGGATAAATTTGGTGTTAATGTTCTTATTTTCGATGAAGTCGACAGTGGAATGTCAGGCAAAAGTGCACGTGCTGTAGGGGTAAAATTAAAAGAGTTGGCGACAACTTCGCAAGTAATTTGCATAACACATTTACCCCAAGTTGCATCTTTGGCTGATACGCATTATGTGGTTTCTAAGGAAGGCAAAAATAAGATTTTAAGCCAAATAAGACGCGTTGATAATGACGAACGTGTAGAAGAAATTGCAAGAATGTTAGCAGGTTACAAAATTACTGCATCAGCAAAAGCATCGGCACTTGAGTTAATGACATCATAATAGATGCGTAAATTATTTTGTTTTTACAATGCGTTTTAAAAATAAACAAATACAACTTTGGTATATATTGCCAAACTCAAAAGATTTAAAAAAGATTGAGATTGATCTTATTCCTATTGGAATTTTTTTCTCCGTTATCATTTTATCAATATGCTTTTTCTTTACTTGGGGATTTTTGGCATCAGATAGTGCCATATCACAAACAAAAAAACATTTTGCTTATGCGTTAGGTAATCTTAAATTAAAAAATTTAAAAGCCGAGCGTAATGTTCTAAAAGAAAAAAATTTATTCTTAGAGGAAGAACTTGATAAAGTTAGTGACATAAATGAACAATATGTTGAATATGGAAATAATCTAGACAAGCGAAATCAAGCCCTTGCTAAACTTATTGAGGATACTACTCATTTAGGAATTTTTAATAATGAAATAACCGCAAAAGGCGGAGGTGTTGGTGGAGTAGAAATAGATGATATTAACAAACCACAAAAAAAAAGTTTTAATATTAATAATCTTGATATAGAAAAAAAGCATAATCTTATAAAAAATATTGATAAGATAAACGATGCAATTGAAACTTTGCCGATTGGACTTCCTGTTAATGCTCGTATATCATCGAATTTTGGAATTAGGCGTTCTCCTTTTACTGGAAGATATGCAAAACATTTGGGAATTGATTTTCCTATGCGTTATGGTTCTCGAATTCGTGCAACAGGAATGGGTAGAGTTATTAGAGCAAATTACAGTAGAACGTATGGATATGTTGTCGATATAATGCATAAAGACAATGTGATTTCTAGATATGCGCATCTTTCAAAAATACTAGTTAAAGAAGGAAACTTAATCCATAGAGGGGAATTGCTAGGACTTGTAGGATCTACGGGACGTTCTACAGGAAGTCATTTACATTATGAATTGCGGGTTAATAACCGAGCGATTAATCCAATTTCTTTTATAAATCTAGCATCATACTTATCAACTAACTTAGAAAAAATAAAGACCGCAAGGGAATTCTAGAATTTTTATATATATTGAGTTTTTATAATATCTATAAGTTTTGGATCTACAACAACTTCCTCTTCTTTTTCTTTTTCTTCAATGCAATTATCATTTTCCAATAAGAAACAATTCTTCCCATAAAATAATTTTAGATAAACTGTAACAAGGAATAGAATTATAATATTAAAAATTATATTTTTGTTTGCATAAAATAAAAATGAAAAGTAGTCATAATAAAAATACTGTCTCATTGCTATTTCAAAAATTCCAAAAGCAAAGGCAATTAAAAAAGAAGAAGTAAAAAAGAGAAGGAAAATTGTTTTTACTCCATTAAAAGATCCTAAGAATATCTTTGAAATGAATAAAACTAACAAAGCCCCTAGAAAAGGAAATGCAAGATAATTTCCCCATAAACTTGAAATTTGTGAATTGGTATCTGGATCCTCAAATAAGAAATACAAAAATCCAGAAAAAGCTACCAAAATATTAGAAGTAGATATTCTTATTAAAAATTTATTATTTTGTAAACAAGTAGCTTTTGATAAAAAGAAGAAAAATGCAATGGCAATGAAAATGAGAACTGAAAACGAAATGGATATAATATCTACTTCGAAAATTTTAGGGAAAATATCATTTGAAAATGAATTTAAAAGTTCAGGAACAAATGCTAGAGAGGAGATACACATCAATAAAAAAGCAAAAGAGATAATGCCAGAAAAATATTTATCTATTCCTATACTAGTGAATGTGTATGTAATCATACTAACGCTGATTGCCAAAAATATTAGGAATATAGGAAAAAGGCAAAGTGGTATCGAAAAATTTATCCATATATAATAAAATATTCCAGAAATCACAAAAAGGGCACCTGTAGATAAATCAATAAATTTTAATCTACTATAATTTATAAAGAAAGCTAAGCTTAATAAAAAATATACAATTCCAAGATCAAAATATCTTAAAATAATATTCATTAACATCCTCCCATCTTAAATTCACTTAGGCTGTTAAAGAAACAAAAACCTTTTGAAAAAGACGTTTCATAGTTATTTGTTTTATCTTTGACTAAGTGAGATAAATCAAGCGCTCTACTATTTTTCGTTAAAGATGACATGATGTCATTTATTTTTGAATCTTGTGATATATCTAAGGATTGATAATTAAAAATTAAAGAATGAATATGAGCATATAGACCAAGATCTGAATCATAAGGTTTTACAAATTTTTGTACCATTAAATCTGCATCATTTACAACAAAACCTACTAACACAGCAATATGGTTTTTATACTTCTCGCCACTCAAATATTTAAAATTTTCCAAAATATTTTTTTCATCAAAGGCATCTTCATGTTTATCAAGTAGCGGAGATTTAATGAGCTTTACTCCAGAAAAAGAATTTAATTGGGCAAATGTAACAAAATAAAAGGCTTTTGAATTTATAAAACTCATACAGGCTTTCATTAGACTTGTAAGCTGACAAGGAGAATCTTCTGTGGTAAAACTCAAAAATTTTTCGAAATTACTATCGGGCACACGCAATCCGTAAAGAGTGTTTACTTTGCAAGAATCATTTTCGATAATATCATTATTTGTTTTTTGGTAATCTGGCAATGCATTTAAAACAGATGGAATGTGAAAAGTATAATTTCCAATATTTATAAATTCTCCAAACGTATCGAAACTATTTGCTAAATTATAAGAAAGTGCCCCAAGGCCTAAACCGATTGAATTTTCATCATATTTTAGTAAAAATGGAGATTTGTTCGAAAAATTATGTGTAGCAAAATTATTTGGATTTCCAAAAGCCTCTAGCGAAAACTTTCCATTATTTCCAAGATCAAAAAATTGATATGTCGTATTTTCAATTTTTGTAAACTTATCTGGTTTATTATCTATTAGGACTTCTTTTTCTTTGTTTTCTGAAATAATCGATGGAACATTTAAATTTTCAAAAATTTTAATAATTCCATAAGAAGCATTACTCAATGTTAGAGAACCATTAAAGGCTTGAAACTTTTTATAATTTGATAGTAAAAAATCAATCCCTGCTGAGGAAATTTCATCTAGCTTTTCACAATCAATCAAAATATTTGCTTGTCCCTTATCAACAGAATTATTTAATATACGTTTTAACCTTAATGCTGTGTTTGCATCGAGCCTTCCAGATAAAGACAAAATAACTTTATCATCTTCTATAGTTGTATTTATATTCATAAAATACCTTGCCTTGAATTATCATTACTCAATTACAATATTTGCACGTTTTAAAATATTTTCTGGAATCAAAATATTATATTTATCAGCTTGTTTTTTATTAATAACTAAATTGTATAATTTTGTTCCCTCGATTTTCCTTTTTGCTGATGAATCATCATTTAAAACCGCTAACGCTAGTTTTCCAAGTTGTTTTCCAAGGGAATCATAGTCAATTCCTATTGAAAAAATAGCATCTGTTTTCCTTAATTCAATTTCAGAAAAAGCGATTAATGGAATAAGGTTTTTCTCCATAATGGATTTTACGTTTTCTAAATGATTAAGGAAAAAATTCCCTGTGATAAATAATGCAACATCAAAATCTTGTTTTTCTTTTAACTCTTTTATTTTGTTTTCATCGACTGAACTTTTTACATCGTATAAAGAATAGGGGATTTTTGACTTTGTTAATGCTTCAATTGTCTTTTCTTTATGATAGTTATTTTCTATATTATCTTCGTCATAAAAAATTCCTACTTTTTTATTCGGAAAAATATTTTTTACTAATTCAGGAAGTGAACTATATGCATAGGGAGTTTTTATTCCAGCAATATTTTTGTTGTCTTTTAAATCAAAATTTTGAGGATTTGGAACTAAAGTAAATAAAATTTGAGTTGCTTGAAATTTTTCTAATAATTCACTAGCTAATGAATCAGACAAAGACACAAATAATCTAATTTTGTCTAAGTTTGAGAAAATATTTAAAATTTGGCTAATTTTTAGCGCGTCAGCATTAATATCATAAGCTTTTATTTTTAGGTCTTTTCCTCTAAAACTTTCATCTTCTTCCAACTGCGCCAAGAAATTGTCATTAATGATATTAGAAATCGCGCTAGAATCTTTCAACAAATATATATCTGCCACATCAGATGACTGTTCCGGAGTTGGTGTATAAGTGGGAGTATTGGTCGGCAGTATACGTGTGGGAATATCTTCGTCTTTAGAAACTTTTGTGGGAGACAAAATTAAATTTGGATTTTCGCCCAAAAGATTAATATTTCTTTCGTCAATATTTAAATCTTTTAAAATCCGTTCTTGTTTCCTGAATTGTTCTAAGTTTTTCAAAAGAGTATCACTTTGAAGAGATAACTTTAAAAATATAAAGAAACAAAGTAATACGCAAAATATTGATAATAAAATTCGTTTAATTGAAGTATTCATAAAATAAAAAAAATAAAAAAAACCAACACTAATAATGTATTAGTTTTTATATTTTTTTTAAAGGTATTTTTTATAAAAAATGATATTTTTAATTAACGGCAACTTTTTGTTCTGTTGTATCAGCTTTCCCGTTTTTCTTTTTTAGATTGATTTGCTCTGTGATATTTCTGATATCATCTAAAATCATAGCAGAAAGACCATTTATAAGTTGTACCTTCCGGATAATTTCTGTAGTGTTGTTTAACTTTTTCAAATAAAACAAATCTTGAGAAAACCTTCTTTGCATTTCACAAATCTGTCTATATGAATCAAATCTAATGGCATATTTTTTTTGGTTTCTAGAGGACACGATCCTACTTTCTGCATCTTTGATCGCTAATTCTAGTTTGTCTATTGACTTTAAAAGGTTATCTAAATTTATTGACATAATCACCGCCTGTTACAACATCAATTCACATTTACAAGAACATAATCCGAACAAACAAAAACTTTGCTTCAAAGTTTTTATTATGAAAAAGAATTTAAAACAAGAACCTTTTTTTTTTTAATTTCGATTAATATATTAGATATTTTGTATTCCTAGAAAATTAAGAAAAGAAAGAAATGGCAGAACATAAAGGCTTCGAAGCTAGCGAGAAAAAAAGAAAAAAAGCACTTAAAGATGGAAAAACTTTTAAGGTTCCTTATTTTTACCAAATTTTATATTTTTCTTCTTTAATTTTAATAAGTTACGCGTTTATTTCTGCAAAATTTACCACCCAAGTCGACAATATAAAACAATGTGTTATAAATCCATTTAATATGATAGAATCTTGTTTGGAATTTTATGGTAAATCTTTGATTCTCTTTTGCTTTGCTCCAATGTCTTTGTCATTGATAATTGTATTGGGAGTTATGTGTTATTCTAATAGACAATGCTTTCTTGCGTGGTCTTTGGCAAAAATTGATCTAAACAAAGCAAATGCCATATCAGGATTTACAAATCTTTTTGCTTCGTTAAAAGATTGTTTCCTAATTTTTATAAAATTGCTTTTGCTTGGGCTTGTATTTGTATGTTTTTTTAAAAGTAATTCAAGGATTTTTACAAATATTTTTTTTCAAGGTTTCGAAATAAAAATTGTTTCTAACTTTTTAATGTGGTCAATTTTGGCTTTCATGTTAGGGGCTTGCATTGAATATACTGTAAAAAAGAAAAGATATTCTGCAGAATTATCAATGTCAAAAGATGAATTAAAACGAGAAATAAAGGAAGATGAAGGAGATCCTTTAATAAAATCAAAAAGACGTTTTTTGCATGAGTCATTTTTAATGCAAAAGATTGAAGAGAAAGTAAAAAATTCCAAAGTTATAATTGTAGATTAATACTCTAAATAAAGTACTAGATGGATAATAAGAATTTAAGCATTGAACAAGAAAATGATGTTTTCAATATTGAAAAAGTTTTCTTACGACAATTGTATGACATTAATAATAAAGATGTCTTTGGGGTATTATTTTCTTATCTTGAAAATGTTTTTAAAATTGACTCAAGTGTTGTTATAAATTTTCGGGCGAATACCTATAGTTTTAAAGGTTATAATGTCAAAAATGATAATATCGAAAACCATATAAAAGCATTTAAGAGAATTTTTTTAAATCAAAAAGCCTTAATTATAAAAAAACGAATATTTATCTTTAATTCCACTGCATTTATTCCACTATCTTATGGTTCAAATTCTTACCTGTTTTCTTTTTTTTCAAGAGAACATAATTTTTTTACTGTAAAAAAAATTTATATTTTAACAAGAATTTGCTCACATTTGCTAGTTTACCTTAAAAAAGAAGAGAAAAAGGTTTTTAAAATAAAAAATAATTTATCTCATGCTTTTAATAAAACTTTTTTAAGCTTAATGGCTCGTTCATCATTTGAAAATATTTTTGATGATTTTATGACTAATGTTTGTAATGAGACAAAAATATTTAATAGCATTAATTGTTATAAAATGAATAAAAATTTTGAAGATGCGAGACTTGTATTTTCAAAAAGTTTGTTTCCATATCTTGTGCTAAAGGGAATAAAAATAAAAAAGGAATTATTTATTCCTTATCAAGATACTTCCAAAATAATTACAAATAATGATTTTTTAGAAAATTTTTTTGTGGATAATAAAAACAAACAAGTAATTTTAAAAAATATTATTTTAAATGAGTTTACATCATATATTGTGGTTTTTGAGTTAAATGGAAGCGTAACAAATGCAATATATCAAGATTTTATGAAGAATCTATCTTCTTATGTAAATTTATTAATAACGATATTGGAGAGTCAAAAACAATGCATAGAACTAGAAAAACAACAAACAATTTCTTGCTTTTCATCTGGTGTACTTCATTATTTTAATAATTTTTTACAAACTATTAATGCAAGATTAGAACTAACAGCAATGTTTGCAAAATCAGATGACAAAATAATGGAAAATCTATCAAAAATAAAAGAGTCACTAAATTACAGCTCAAAATTTTTAGAAAAATTTCTACCATTTATAAACAATAAAAAGGAAAAGCTTTCTAACATATCGTTTACTGACTTTATTTACAGCATTTACTTAGAGTTTCAAGAACAATTTGGAGATTGCCTTGATTTAGAAATATCAAATCTTGAAAAACATTTTATTGTGCGAGCAGATGAACCAACATTACACTTTGCTATATGGCAAATTTTGCTTAATGCGTTAGAATTCTCAAAGAGAGATTTAGTAGATATAAAGATTAAATTAGAATATTTTTTAAATAAAAATTTAAAATCAGGAAACTTTTTAAGGCTTTCTATCGATGATATAGGTATAGGAATGTCTTCAAAAGTTTTAAAATATGCTTTTGAACCGTTTTTCTCGACAAAAGATATTGATAAAAAAACTGGCATTTCTGTAAGCTTAAATGGGTTAGGCCTTCCCTTGACGCGTAGTATTATAACTTCACTTGGAGGGTTCATAAACATTATTAGTGATAAAGAATGTGGTACTAAAGTGAAAATTATTTTACCAATAGACTATGAATAAAGAAAATTCAACAAATAAGCACGAAAACGCAATTGTATTAGAATACGAAAGCAGTGGAACTCCTATAGTTTCTGCTAAGGGAGAAAAATTTATGGCAGACTACATTATAGAACTTGCCAAAAAATACAATAAACCAATAGTAAAAAAAGCAAGCGTTGCAAAATTACTTTCATCTATTCCAGAAGAAACAGAAATTCCTCCATCACTTTATGAAGCCGTAGCACAAATATTATATGAAATAGAAAAAAACTAGAATCTTAATATTTCAATTTAATAAAAAGGCAACTAAATGTC
The DNA here is from genome assembly GCA_964534945.1 of uncultured Bdellovibrionales bacterium. Taxonomy (GTDB): domain Bacteria; phylum Bdellovibrionota_C; class UBA2361; order UBA2361; family CAKMMH01; genus CAZHFA01. Next base: position 11,251 of record CAZHSB010000017.1, read on the forward strand.
TTAACGTCCGCGATGCTCACCGCCATGATTTCCACCATGACCATGCCCTTCATGATAACTTGGGCCTGAATGTCCTCCCGTATGGTGATGATGACATGCAGAACTCATAGAGCAACAAAGCAACAGTAAAAGTAACAAAGAAAACATTTTTGATTTTTTCATATATATTCTCCAAATAAAAATTTACTAAATGACACTTTAATGCTTGGGAGCATGATCGTTGTCAGCTCTATCGCCCTTTTCCTTATTTGGTTTTTTGCCATCTGGTCTTTTGTTTGGGGCAGGTTTTTTTGCCTCGGGTCTAGGCTTTCTTCCATTATCAATATGATGTGGATCTGGACGGCTATCTCTAGGCTCTTTTATATCGTCATGTGGGCGAGGAGGATTTTTTCCGCCATTAAATCTATCATCTCTAGGTCCTTTAAAATCACTGCCGTGTGGTGGCTTTTTACCTTGTTCAAAATGGTGTGGATCATGGGAATCACCGTAATGTGGTGGACGATGTCTGCTATCATGATGTCTTGTATCATAGTTATCATTTGGTCTTGATGGTCTTTGCCTACTATTTGTCTTACAACCAGATATAAAAAAACAAGCACAACAAAAAGAAAGTAATATTGCTAAGGAAAAAATTTTATTTTTGTTCATATATCAACCTTCTAAAAAAATTAATTACGCGTATTATTATTTCTTTTTTATGATTTTACAAGTAATTAAATTTTAGTATAATCAATAAGGATATATGATTTTTATGAGGTGTTTTTTATGAAAGAAACTATTTTAGTTGTTGGTGGTGCTGGTTACATTGGTTCACAAATTGTTAGTGATCTAAAAGAAGAAGGATATAATCCTATAATTCTAGATAACTTTGTTTATGGAAATAGAGATATTGCTGAGAAAATAGGTGTTCCAATCGAGACAGGAGATATGCTTGATTCCAATTTTTTAAGGACAGTTTTTAATAAATATAATATTTCATTAGTAATGCATTTTGCGGCTTTCGCTTATGTTGGTGAATCTGTAAAGGATCCTTTGAAATACTATAAGAATAATGTAGTTGCCACACTAAATCTTTTAACAATAATGAAAGAATTTGATGTAAAAAAATTTATTTTTTCTTCAACTTGTGCAACTTATGGTATGCCAGAAAGATTTCCAATAACTGAAGAAACACCACAACATCCAATAAATCCATATGGAAAAACAAAGCTTATTGTAGAAAATATATTAAAAGATTTTGATTTGGCTTATGGTTTCAAATCTGTGATTTTTCGGTATTTTAATGCTTCGGGGGCAAATAAAAATGGTTTGATGGGGGAACGTCATAACCCAGAAACTCATATTATTCCATTAGCTCTAGAAGCAGCTGCTAAAGGAACAACTTTTAAGGTATTTGGTACTGATTATGAAACTTCTGATGGTACTTGTGTAAGAGATTATATACATATAGCAGATATTTCAAAGGCACATATTTTAGGAATGAAAAAACTTATAAAAGAAAATGAAGGAGGAATCTACAATATTGGAACAGGAAATGGAATGTCTGTTTTAGAAATATTGGATACAGTCGAAAAGATATCAGGGAAAAAAATAAATCGAGAAAATATTCAGAAAAGAGCAGGAGATCCACCAAAATTAGTGGCATGTGCAACAAAATTGATAAAAGAATTAGGTTGGAAACCTGAAAATTCTTCCACGGAAAATGTTATAAAGACTGCTTGGAATTGGTATGTAGCAGATACGAGAAAATAAATCTTTATGCAAACCGTAGCTAAATTTTTTAAATTTTCTAATGGTTCTTTAAAATGTACATTATGTCCTACAGGTTGCATCTTGCAAGACAATACTCATGGAGCTTGTCTTGTAAGGCAACGAAAAGGAGATAAACTTTATGCCCTATCTTATGGTCAGGGAGTAGGGTTTTCTATAGATCCAATTGAAAAAAAACCGCTCTATCATTTTTTGCCAAATAGTAATGTTTTGTCGTTTGGTACTTTTGGTTGTAATCTTCATTGTGATTTTTGTCAGAACGATTTTTTAAGTCACCCTAAAATTATTAGAGAGGTAAAATATACTTCTCCCGAAGAGATCGTCCTTTTTGCAAAGAAAAATAATATTCCATCAATAGCTTTTACATATAACGAACCAAATATCTTTATAGAATATCTTATTGATGTTGCAAAGCTTTGTAGAAAAGAGGGGATAAGAACAGTTGCGGTAACTGCAGGATATATAAATAAAGAACCACGAGAAGAACTATATCAATATATTGATGCAGTAAATATTGATCTAAAATCATTTAACAGAGATTTTTATAAAAATTTTTGTAAAATAAATTTAGAAAACATCTTAGAAACTATTTTATATGTAGCAAATAAAAAAGATATTTGGTTAGAGCTTACGAACCTTATTATTCCAAATGAAAACGATTCTGAAATAGAAATACGGGAAATGATTTCTTGGATACTTACTAATTTAGGAAATAAAATTCCGCTTCATTTTAGTGCATTTTATCCCGCATATAAAATGGTGAATAAACCAAGAACAAATATTGAAACATTGAAAAAAATAAAAAAGTTGGCTATTGATATGGGGTTAAAATATGTATATGTTGGAAATGTTTCGGGCGAAGAAGGGCAAACAACATATTGTTCAAAATGCCAAGAAGCGTTAATAGTTAGAGATAGGCTTAACGTAATAAAAAATAATTTATTAGAAAATGGCGCTTGCTCAAAATGTGGGACGATATGCAGTGGAGTTTTTGCTTAATTTTTAAGGAATATTTTATGAAAAAATTTTTATTAATATTTTGTTTGATTATTTTTGTTATAATTTTTCTTATAAAATTTTTTGCAAATGATATCCTTACACACGAAATAAGAAAAATAAATAAAACGAGTAACGTTTTGATTTCATCAGAAAGTATGAATTTTTCACTTCCTTCGAATGTTGATTTTAAAAATTTAAAAGTTGTACATAAAAAATCTCCATTTTATGTTGAGTTCAATAACTTTAAAAGTAAACTCTTATTAAAAAATCTTTTAACGTTAGCTATAAAAACAAAAAGCGAGGGAACTCTTTATGATGGAACTGTAACTTCTACTTTTTGGACAGGTGTCAGGTCTGACATTAGGAGGGGAGATCTTTTTATTAAGGATTTGAATATATCCCAATATCCACTTCTTCAGATGCTTCCGATAGAGGGAGGATTTTTAACACTAAATGGATTTAATTTTGCTTTTAATCAAAAAGGAGAAGTCCATTATTTAGGTGGAGATGTCGATTTTTCTAATTTTAAAATCATAGAAAAAATAAAAATTCCACACAATCTTTCAAAACTTCCAATAGATATTGATATACCAATGATTAATATTAAAAAATTAATTTTTGCATATAAATATAAAGAGAATGTTTTGTACCTAGATAATTTGATATTAGATAGCGATCTTTTAAACCTAAAATCAACATGTTATATTGATCTCAATAAAAAAGATTTTAGAAAATGTTCTTTTAATTTTGATTTTTCTCAAAAAGGTTGGAAAGAATTAAAAAATTGGGTTTTTATTTTGACACAAGGAAAAATACAAGAAAGGAAAGCTTTCACTTTAGATTTGTCTGAAAGTATTTATAATCCTAAGCAAAATTTACATTATTAATGAATTAAAAAAAAATTAAAAAATATGTAGGACTCTAAATTTATAAACTATGATGCCGTTATGCCAAGCGCTGGAATCAAAGCCTGATTTTACGCAAAGATTAGACAAAAATAAACTTTTGTCTGGCAAATCTTCCCAGACAGAGGGAAGAAAAAGTCCAGAAAGATTTCCATTTTGTAATATTAAACCATCTTCAAACGGAACAATCTTCGAAAAAAGATCTTTTAAATCTTTGTACTGTATTTCAAACTCCTTTCCTAGAACTGAAATGGAGATTTTTATTTTTTTAAATTCATCTTTTGTAAGCGGAGAAAATCTAGGATCTTTTGAAGCGGCATTAATTGCATTTTGCATTACATCAATATATAGAGGTTTGTTTGGTACGACAGAGCCTATACAACCCCTTAAATAATTATTTATTTTTAATGTTACAAAACTTGCTCCATCTTTAATGAGAATATCGCTTAACTCAGATTTATTTAGAAGTGGATAAGGTTTTTCCTCAACAAAAGATTCAATTGTCCCTTTGGCTAAATTTAATAAAAATCTTTTTTCCTCGTCATTTAAATTAGGAATTAAAAAAGATGAAGCTTCCATATCCCACAACCTTTTGTTTATTTGCAGTTTTATCTCCCGAATTACAGTACCCTAAAAGTTCACAATTTAAGAATTTCTTTTGTGCAACTTTTATGAGTGCTCGGATTCCAATTGCTCCACAAGCATCATCATCTTGGATTAAAGACTCGTTTAAGTCAGTTATATTTTTTAATGTTGTATGGTCTATTTCTTTTGCCACTGCGTAAGTATTAAAATGACTTAGATCTGAGCTTACAATGACTAACGTACGTTCAAACTTGAAAATTCTATCAATAAGTTTCATGACAGGATCTGAATCATATGGCCCAATTAATATATTAACAACCTTAAAACTTGGATTTATATATTGTAAAAAAGGAAGTTGAACCTCAAGGCAATGTTCTTCGTTATGCGCATCGTTATTAACAATTGCCAAATTTTCTTCAACAAGTGTATTGATAATATTTTGATCTCTAGCAACTTGACCAAATGGCATTATATAATCTTTATCTAAAATTGCAGGTTCATTTATAAGTACATGATGCGCAGGACCAATTAAAACAATAGTATCAAAATCATTCTTAAATTTTTCCAAGATTGAATATGCTTTTCCCGCAATTTCTCCACTATATTGATGACCAGCATGTGGCACTATGAAAGCAATTGGTTTTTCATACGTCTTCTGAGATGTTAAAATAAATTTTTTCATATCAGATAATAATCTATTTTTGTCCGCATTATAAAAATACCCAGCAACCTTGGCAGGCGTAGTATCTAAATTCATATAAAATCCTCTTTAAATAAAACAACATTTAAGATAAGATATAATCGGTTTTTTTTCTAGATAAAATTAATAAAAATGGACACAAATAAAATATTTTCTCAAATAAAAGGAAGTGGTGCTCCTCTTATATTCTTGCACGGTTGGGGAGTAGACTCTAATTTATTTAATGAGTTATCAAATTTATTAGAAAATATTAGAGAGTGTTATTTAATAGATCTTCCTGGATTTGGAAAATCTTCTAAACCCAATGAAACTTGGGGAACATTAGATTACGCAAAAAGTGTTGTTGAATATATGAATGAACACAATATAAAAAAGGCAGATATTTTGGGACATTCCGTCGGAGGAAGAATTGCGCTTAGAATTGCCTGCCACTATCCAGAAGTAGTTAATTCCTTAATTTTAATTTCCTCTGCTGGTATAAAATCAAAAAGTTTTGTTTTTTACCGCATGAAAATTTTTATAATAAAAAAAATTGCAAAGATTTTTAAGATAATCGATAAAATCATGGGAAATAATTTTTTTAAAAATCATTTTGCCGCTAGATTTGCTTCTCAAGATTATAAAAATGCAGGAGAAATGAAAGATATTTTCTTAAAAATTGTAAATGAAGATCAAGAAAACGAGCTTGATTTAGTAAAAGCAAAAACATTATTAATTTGGGGAGAAAATGATAAAGAAACGCCTCCTGACATGGGGAAAACTTTCTCAAAGAAAATTAAGGATTCAAAACTTGTCATATTAAAGGGAAAAGATCATTTTCCTTTTTTAGGTACAGGAGCTAGCCTTTGCGCTTTTCAAATTAAGGAATTTTTAAAATAATAAAGGATTTTTGTGTTATGAAAATTTTTCAACCTGAGATTTTATGTTTTTTATTTGCTGGTCTTTCTTTTTCATATTTAATATTTAAACGAACATTAAGATATTTACACTTTTTACAACAAGATGAATATTCCCCGAAAAGATTTTTTTTATGGTGGATAAAAAATAAAGCCTTTGATAAGAAAGTTTTATTGGGTTTTATATGTTTTTTTATTATTAACTACATATCAAATAAGTTATTTTTAACATCAGTGTTTCTTTTTGTAGGCTATATTCTTTATCTTGCGACAAAAGAAAATAATCCTTTAAAACAAGCAAAAATAAAATTAAACCTTACTGCGAGGGCAAAGAAAATATTATATCTTTCAATTTTTTTTGAATTTTTAACCTTTGCCCTATTAGGCTTAATTACGGTTTTCTTCTATTTGAATGAGCAAACAACTTATCGCATAGGTTGGGCATCTAATATAGTAATTATTGCATCTGTAATTCTTATTCAACTAATTCCTTTTATACTAATGTTTACTGTAATCTTACTTTCTCCATTTGAGAAAATGACAAGAAATAAATTTCTAAAAGAAGCAAAGGGAAAATTTAGAAAAGTTTCTCCTTACACAATTGCAATAGTTGGAAGTTATGGGAAATCTACCGTTAAAAATATGCTTGGAGATATCTTACAAAGTACTAAAAGCAATGTTTTTTGGCCTAAGGCAGGCATAAACACGATAATGGGAATTACAAGAGAAATTAGAGAAAAATTAAAATTATCTGATAAATTTGCAATTATCGAAATGGGAACTTACAAAAAGGGAAGTATTGAAAATGTTTGTAAATTGACTCCTCCAAATGCTGCAATTTTAACTGCGATAAATCATATGCACCTAGAAAGGTTTAAAACTAGAGAAAAAATATATGAGGCAAAAACAGAAGTTATAACAGCTCTCCCTAAAGATGGGGTCCTTGTATGTAATGCAGATGATGATTTCGTTTTACGCGCCTACAAAGAGGCAAGGGTAGATCATAAATATTTGTATGGGTTAAATAAAAATGAAGATATAAAGATTGATGCTTATTTAACGGATATCTCTTATTCAGAAAATGGTTCTACTGCAAAAATTTATTGGCAAGATAAGGAATATGAATTAAAAACACAGATAGTTGGTAGGGGAGGACTCTCAAGTTTACTTGCATGTTTTACGATTGCGTGTGCGTTGGGTGACGATCCAACATTCGTATTGGCTGTCATTTCTAGTATAAAACCGCTGTCAAATAGGCTATCTCTTAAAAAATATGCAAATAACTTACTTTATTTAGAAGATGGATATAATTCAAATCCAATAGGCTTTGATTCTGCATTAGATGTTCTTGAAAAATTAAATGTTGAAAGAAGAATTGTCATGACTCCAGGAATTATTGAGCTTGGAGAAGAACAATTTAACGAAAATTATAAAATTGCCAAGAAGATTGCAAAAGTTTGCGACATGGTATTTTTTGTTGGAACGGAAAATAAATTGTCATTTAAAAAAGCTTTTGATGAAGAAAATTTTAAAGATGTAACATATGTAGAAAATCGAGATGAAGCTTTTAAAATATTATCTAATCTTCAAAAAGCAGGTGATGCTGTTTTAATTGAGAATGATCTTCCTGATTGGTATGAAAGTGATATGAGTTTCTAATAAAAATATTTCATTAAAATAGAGTAATATGTTTTTTTATATTATTTTATGCTATTGTTATTTTGATGTTTAAATATGAGAAAAACGAGGTTAATTATGGAGAAAAAAAATATTGCTGTTTTGTTTGGAGGACGTAGTTGTGAGCATGAGATTTCAATAATTACGGGACTTCAGTTAATTGAATTTCTGGATACAAGTAAGTTTAACGCAATTCCCGTTTATGTTGCGCGTGATGGGCATTGGTATAGTGGAGATGGCCTATTGAACAGGGCTGTTTATAAAGATTTTAAAAATAAGAAAAAGACTTTTAATGAAGTAATGTTATATCCATTTTGGGGAGAAAGAGGACTAACTGTTATAAAAAAATGTTGTCTTTTTGGAGAAAAATTTATTCCTGTTGATGTATTTTTTCCTGCATTCCATGGAGAATTTGGGGAAGATGGTTGTATTCAAGGATTATTTGAATTGGCAGAAGTTCCATACACAGGGTCTCAAGTCTTAGCTTCTGCTCTATCTATGAGTAAAAATACTGCAAAAATTGTTGCATCTAAAGTTGGAGTTCCTGTTTTGGACAACATTAATATTTTAAAGGAAGATATATTAAAAAAAGGAATTGAATTCGCGAAAAAAGAAATTTTATCTAAGTTACAATATCCAGTTTTTATAAAGCCAAATAATTTAGGTTCGTCTGTAGGTGTTTCAAAAGCTACGAGCGATGAGGAATTGTTTGCAGGGCTTGCAAAAGTTTTTAAACATGATAAAGAAGCAATTATTGAACCTTTTTTAGATGATATGTTTGAAATAAACATTTCTATTCTTGATACAAAAGAGGAGCTTGTCGCTTCTGCTGTTGAAATTCCTGTTCCAGACGGCGAATATTTGTCTTATGAAGATAAATATTTAAGAGAGGGGAAAGGGAAGAAAAAAGGTGGAACACCAAGAACTAGTCAAGGAATGGCAAGTTTAACACGCTCTATCAATCCACAAGATTTAAGCAATGATATAAAAGAAAAAGTGGCAGAATATGCAAAGAAAGCTTTTAAAGCTTTTAAAGCTTCTGGCGCTGGAAGATTAGATTTCATGTATAATAAAGAATCAGGCACAGTATATTTTAATGAATTTAATCCGCTTCCTGGGTCATTAGCTTTTTACCTTTGGGAAAAATCAAATCCAGAAATACTTTATACAGAAGAACTTACTAAGATTATTGAGAGAGCGGAAGAACTTTTTGAAATAAAGCAGGGGCTTGATCGAAACTTAGGCTTCCATGCTTTGTAGATCGCGCTTTTGATGAGAAATAAAGGTGGGTTCGCTTCAGTTTATCCACTTATTTCTTTAATTATTGTCAAAAACTCCCCTAAAAAACAGGAATTAGAATTCTAATTCTAATCATTACGGCTTAATGCGACGAGAAAATATCGGAAAAATCTTTCATTGTTAATAAATAATCAATTAGATTTTTTAAATATAGAATCGCTTTTTTAAAATATTTTATTGTTATATCAATTAGATCATATTGAGGTAAAAAATAATCAACAAGCAAAAAACAAAATATAAAGAAAATTATAAATATTAAAAACTTTAAGGGAGAATTACTAGAATTTCTTTCTGTTTCATTTCTAAGTGTTATTGATAATTTTTTTATTTGAGAAAGATCTGTTTGCCCAACAACATTTACACTTTCAGTTTTTGCAGGCTTGTTAAATACAAGCACACTATCTAAGGAAGGAATGTTTTTATTTTCAGTAGCTTTATTTTTTACAATTTTATTTGAAACATTTGAAAAATTTAAATCTTGTAATTGAGTACCCTCTTCTTCAAGATATCCTTCCTTTTCCAAATCTTTTTCAAAAATAAAATGAGGATACATTACGTCACCTTTCAAAAATCCTTTTAATGTTACCAAATCATTATGAAAATCATTGGCTGACTGATATCTCTCATCTGGATCTCTTTTTAACGATTTTAATATTATTTTATCAAGTTGTGAAGGGCAATCAAAACGCTCAGTACTAGGCGGAATAGCTTCTTTTTTTAATCTTGCTACCATTGTGTCATAAACGGTTTCTCCTCTAAAAGGAGTAATGCCTGTTAGCATTTCAAATGCCAAAACCCCCATTGCATAAATATCTGAACGAAAATCTACTTGAGAATTTAACATGTATTCAGGACTTACATAATCAATTGTCCCTACTACCCCACCGTGCTCTGTTAATCTAGGCCCTTTTTCGGTTCTGGCAATTCCAAAATCTGCAATTTTTACATTTCCCGAACTATCTATCAAAATATTTTCTGGTTTTAAATCTCTATGAATAATTCCAGCAGCATGTATGGCCCCTACCCCAGCTGTCATTTGAATAAGAATTTCAATGATTCTATTAATTTCTAATAATTTAGATGGGTCCTTTAAATATTCAGCTAGATCATTGCCGTCAACATATTCCATTGTATATGCTAAAATTCCATTTTCTTTTACATATTCATAGGCTCTAACAACATTAGGATGAGAAACTCCATACGAAGCAAATATTTCATTTCTAAATCGTGCAGCAGAAACTTTATCATTTGCAACTTCAGGAAATAAAACTTTAACAGCAACAACATGTCCTGAAAGTTCTTTATGATTACAGGCATACACCGCCCCCATGCTTCCTGTTCCTAAGCATTTTATCACTTCATAACGATTTGCAATTATGAAACCTGATTGTAATTCTTGGTGTCTTACTGCCATATTAATTAAATTAAATAAACCTTAAAAGATACTGTACCAAATGTTATTATATCTTTATCAAAAATTTTTTCACACTCACCAGAAAGATTTTTTATTAAATTATCTTTTGCATGTCGAATTTTTGTTCCATTTTTAGAAAATTGATCAAATACCGTCAGTTCTGATTCTGAAATCTTAAGCATTGCATGCATTGAAGAAACAGATTCATCAAGTATGACTAAAGTATTTAATCCTTTTGTTGGTATATTTGTAACTATTAATTTTCCAGATCGTAATTCATAAAAATCTCCATTTGGATTTTTATCAAATGATACTAAAAATCCACAAAGCATTGATTCCTCAATCCAAGAAATTCCCTCATTCATGGTAAGATCTTTCTTTAGATCTAAACTTGTATGATTACTATATTGTTTATCAACTGGCGAATTTTCGGAAGTCGGAACATAAATAGGCTTTTTTACTTCTTGTAGCTCTTTATTAAGAGATTCATTTTCTTTAGGTTTAGAATTTATAAGTTCTTTAACTATATTAGAAGCTATTTGTCTTGTTTCTTTTCTTTTTCTATCTATTTCGTTTTCGTCTTCATTTTTTAATGTATTATTTTTTTGATCAGCTTCATTTGCAAGATTTTCACTTAAAGGATCTCCCCCACCGAAAACATCATATCCATCATTATCTGATTCTTTAGAAATATGTTCTTCTTCATCAGTAGAATAAAAGAAACTAGCTGGAAGTGCACTTGCTTTATTAGTTATTGTTTTTTCACTTTGTGTATCTTCTTTTTCCCCTCCGAACAATGCTTTTCTTTGTTCTTCAAGTTGTGCTCTTAATTCATTTGTTACATCAGAACTAAGCATAACCGTTTTCGTTTTTAATCGTTGTGTATCTTTTTTGATATTATCGTTACTTGACATAATATTAAGCTCCTAGTGTTGATTTTAAAACACATAACATTAGAGAAATTAAATTTGTTAAAATTGTTAACACTATTAAATAAATTTTATAATAATTATTTTCAAATTTTTCTTCCTTATTTATATCATCATCTTCATCCTCTATATTTTCAGCTCCAAAACCTAAATCTTCTTTATAACCAAACGGAGGAGCACTTTTTATTTGCCCAATTACTGGCATTAATGTAACTGAAATGTTGTCTTTTCCTCCTCTATCATTTGATAATTTGACAAGTTCTTTGCAAGCTTCTTCTAGTGGCTTATTAAAAATTATTTTTATAATTTCTTTTTCAGAAATATTTTTATATAAACCATCAGAACAAAGTAAAATTAAATCATCGCTGTTAACATCACAATCTTTACTGTCCCAAATCCAAAAACGAGACACATCAATATCAATAGCTGCTTCTGCGCCGAGTGCTCGTGTTAAAATATTATTTTCAGCATTTTTAATAGCTTCTTCTTTTGTTATTTTACCAATATCTAATAACTCTTGTATATATGTATGATCTTTTGTTAATTTTTGAATTGACTTTTCACGAATTAAATATGCTCGCGAATTTCCAACATTTGCTATGCAAATATCTCGATCTTGAATTAAAACTGCAACTCCCGTAGTAGCTATGCTGGCATTTGAATCCTTATACTTCCTTAGTGTGATTAATCTATTAGCTTCTTGAAAAGCTCGTTGCAATGAGTAATCTACTTTCCTTTTTCCAAACATTTGAAATTCTCTTGTAACTGCGTCAACACTTACCTCAGAAGCAATATCTCCAGATTCGCTACTTCCCATACCATCAAAAATTGCACATAAATATCCATAATCTAAATCTAAATTTAATAATTTATCTTCATTTATTTTTTTAACTTTCCCAATATCTGAAATACCGGTAACCTTATCTTTATCAACAAAATATTCAATTTTATTGTTAAGTTCTTTTTTGTTTTTCATAAAAACTCGTATATTTTTACAAAGAATTCTATTACAATATGTAAAACGACATAATATAGGAAAAACTAAAGGTTTTGGGGAATAATTTTTATTAATGGAATACTTAGAAAAATTTAAAAATACAATTGATAAGACCTTTTTCAATCTTTTATCAAAAGAAAATAGAGAATATATCGAAAATTTTGCCTTAGTTTATAAATTAACTTTTCAAGATATTAAAATCATTTGTGAAATTGCTAAAGATTTAGAATCTTGGGAAGAAGAAAGCTTAAAAAGCATTGTTTCTTTTTTCAAAAAAAGCAAAAAAAACACTGATAATTCAGTAATAGAAAAGAAATTAATCATTAACTTTTTAAAACAACATTATGAAAGCACAAAACATAATTTAAAGGCCTACTCACCTAATTTTCATAAAGAAATTGATACAAGCTTAATAAAAAATTTTTACAACACAGATTCTGATATAAATATTTTTGGAGATTGTCCTGTTTTCTCTGAAAAAACAATTTGTTGTGGCTTAAAAACTTTAGACGTAGTACAAAATTGCCCATTTAATTGTTCATACTGTACCATACAAACTTTTTATGGTGATAAATTTATTTTTTTAAAAAATTTAAAAGAAAAATTAAGCAATTTAAAATTAGACAATAAAACCTTTTACCACATAGGTACAGGACAGTCTTCAGATGCTCTTGTTTGGGGAAACGAAAATAATATTCTTGATGATCTTATGAATTTTGCAAAAGAAAATCAAAATGTTTTATTGGAATTAAAAACAAAATCTTCAAATATTGGTTATTTTTTACAAAACAAAATTCCCAAAAATGTTGTATGCTCTTGGAGTTTAAATACTCAGAAAGTTATCGATAATGAAGAGTTAGGGACAGCTTCACTAGAAAAAAGATTGTATGCCGCAAAAAAATTATCGGAACTTGGGATAAAGGTTGCATTTCATTTTCACCCGATAATCTACTATAAGGATTGGGATATTGAATATAAGGATATAATAAAGTACATAAAGGAAAATTTTAGTCCTAATGATATTTCTTTTATAAGTTTTGGAAGCTTAACTTTTATAAAACCTGTGATAAAAAAAATTCGTGAGAAAAATATCAAAACAAAAATATTACAAATGCAAACTGCGCTTGATCCAAATGGAAAGATAACATATCCAAAGGATTTAAAAATAAAATTATACAAAAATCTATTTAGTGAATTTGAAGATTGGAAAGATAAAACTTATTTTTATTTATGCATGGAAACAGCTGATATCTGGCAAGAAGTTTTTGGTTTTTCATACAAAAATAATGAGGAATTTTCAAAGGATTTTGAAAAGAAAACTCTTAATTTTTAGTAGACCAATACTTTTTATCCTTTATTGAAAAAACAAAAAAATGTGATTATCATTAGGTGTTGGTTGTGTTTCATTAAAAGAATTTTTATATTTTCTTTTAATTATTTTATTTTTAGAAGGGATTGTCGATGAAAAAGTTATTTATATTCATTTTGTCTTCTTTATTAGTTTTTAATATTTCATTTGCAACAGATTCTACACTTGATGAAGATCTAAAATATGCAAAAAGTTTATCAAATGTTTTTCAATATGTTGCAAAAAACATAACGCCATCAATTGTTAATATAAAAAGTACAAAAAAAGTGCAAAAAATTGAAAATCCAAATGTGATGATTGATCCTAGAATGGAACATTTTTTTGATTTTTTTGGAAAGGATTTTTTTGAAAATTATAGCCAAGGGCAAGAACCAGAAATTCAACAAGGATCAGGAACAGGTGTTATCATGGACGTTGATGGCCATATTATAACAAACAATCATGTGATAGATGATGCAGATAAAATAGAAGTTAAACTTTTTTCAGGAGAAACGTATGAAGCTAAGGTAATCGGTAAGGATCCAAATAGTGATTTAGCAGTGATAAAGATAAAAGCCAAAAATCTTACTCCTGCTAAGCTTGGAGATTCCGATAAGCTTGAAATTGGTGAATGGGTTGTCGCAGGAGGAAATCCTTTTGGATTAGATAATACGATAACGACAGGTATTATAAGCGCACGAGGCAGAACACTTAGTGGTGGAAGCAAGTATGAAGATTATATCCAAACAGATGCCGCAATAAACCCAGGAAATAGTGGTGGCCCATTAGTTAACTTAAACTCAGAAGTGATTGGAATTAATACTGCTATTTTTTCTAAAAATGGTGGATATATGGGAATTGGTTTTGCCATTCCATCTAATATGGTAAAAAATATTGTAGAAAGCCTTATTACAACGGGTAAGGTTGTAAGGGGCTGGCTTGGAATTGGAATTCAAGATCTTAATCCTAATCTTTCAAAATCTTTTGGCTATGAAGGGACAAGTGGCGCACTAGTTGGGCATATTGAGGAGGATAGTCCTGCTAAAAAAGGTGGTGTTAAACAAGGAGATATTATCATAGAAATTAATGGTGAAAAGATAAAAGATAGCAATCATTTAAAAAATATTGTTGCAATAAATAAACCTAAGAAGAATGTCGATCTTAAGATTTTTCGTGATAAAAAGATTATAGAGGTAACTGTTAAATTGGGAGAATTAAAAAATGATGAAAAAGGTAATATTATTCCAGTGACAAAAGAAAATGCATTAATGGAAAAGCTTGGAATAAGTTTAGAAGAATTAAATAAAGAAAACAATTCTCAATATAAGTTTAAAAATGCTTCTGGACTGATAATAAAAGATGTTAAAAATGGTTCTTTGGCACAACTTGCGGGGCTTACAAGAGGAGAACTTATTGTTAATGTAAATGGAAATCCAATAAATTCGATAAAAGAATTTGAAAAAATTATTGATAAAGAATTAAAAAATGGGATTAGATTGTTAGTTGAAGATTCTTCAATGGAACATTTTATTTTCTTACAATCTAATTAATTTTTTTTATCCTTAAATAGGCTTCATGGTTTCTTTGAAGCCTATTTATCCCTTTAAAAACCATCAAGAATGTTGCAAAATTCTATATTTTAAAATACATTTAACTTATGAATAATTTATTTAAAGACAAAAAAGGAAATACATTTGGTGGTATTTCTTATGAGAATTTTCAAAATATAATAAAGGAGTTTCAGGAAAAATATTTTATTTCTACTGAGCAAATCATAGAAGCGTCTTCTTTTAGTATGGCAATGGTTATCAGATCTCATTTGGGATTATCTGCTGAGGGAGGAGTTATCGGGGCCGTAGTAAAAGATAATCTTGCGGGACAAATTGCCCTTGCTACTGCAAGAAGATTATATAATGCTGGCACAACATCAAATATAATTATTCCTCAAAAAGATCTTGGTAATATTTCAAAAGAATTTGAGCACCAAGCAGAAGCAGTTTGCGCACTTGGGCTTGAACTTACTACTATCCTACCAGAAGAAAATGAGAATAATCTTAATGATCTTTTTTCACATTGCGATAATGTTTTAATGGGAGTTTTCGACAATAGCGCAAACGATGATATTTCGTTAAGAACTTTGTCTAATATTCTAAATGAGCTTAGCACTCCCATTCATAGCATATTATCGCCTTATGGGATTTCTCCAGATACAGGAGAGAAAGTATCAGTGCCTATTTACTCATCTTCGACTTTATCTTTGGGAATTCCTTTATTAGGACTTTTTAATGGAAATGATTTTGTTGGAAGACATTATGTTTGTGAGATATCAATTCCAAAAGAAATTTCTTTAAGTGTGGCAAATATTCCCGAAACATTATTTAGTGAACAGCCTGTGTGTCAGATTTTTAAAATTTAATTTTTCATTTCCCATTATAAAGATTAGCTATATTTTTTATTATTGTAGCGTTAAAGTGTTTTTGTTGATTTATATAGTCTTTTAGCGCAAATTGTGCAATTCTTAACACAAATTTTTTGGCAATGACAATAAAAGGACCGATGACTTTTCTATGTGATGAAATATTTTGAATTTGAATTTTGTTATTGTAAAGTTGGCAAAGAGTCCTCAAATTATCCAATTCTTTACCAGAAATTTTTACATCATCATTTAATAAATTCATTCCCAAATTTTTAATACTTTTTATTTCATCTTGGTTATAGGTTCCAGCATCTAGCCTTTCATGAATCTTTTCCTCTATACTATCTAATAATTTTGAATTATTTTCCCCAAGATATTTTATATTAAATGTCATTTGTTTTTCCTCATATAGAAAATATTCTTTGACTTAAGTTTATTTTAAAACCTAATTCTTTTCAAGACTAGTAAATTTTATGAAACTAAATAAACTTTCTTTTAAAAAGGGCGATAAATCTCGACCCAACGCAATCTTCGGAAAGAATCTCTCTTACAAATATCTCCTGACTCCAACCCCGCGATGCAAGAAATAATATATGCAGCTCCTTCGTTTATCGCCCTTAATGGATCTTGAAAGACTGTGCCATCGCAAAAGTAAACTTCAGTTCTTTTTACTGCAGGAAGGTATTCCCAGTTCGGAAGCTTCTCCAAAATTTTAAAAGTTTTTAAAGATTCATTTAAATTTTTATTATGTGGCGCAATTATTATCGTATCTGGTTTTAGTTTATAAATTTCGTCCCAAGATGTTTTCGTATGATAATGATCACTAGATGTAATTAAATTTTTTGCGCAAGATAAATTTACCAAATCGGCAACCCACAAACCGTATACTTCAAAAGGCTCTACATTTCTAAGGACTAATACTCGTTTATTTTTTAGTCTTTCATAATATGAATCTATCCAATTTATAAGTTGTGCTTTATAGCGATGGGAAAGATCTATCGCCTGACTTTTTTTCCCGACTAAATTTCCCACATCATCTATTGTTTGCAATATTTCTTTTACAGACGCTGCACTATAAATATGGATATTTTCTTGAATTTTTAGATTATTTTTTAAGTATTCAATCCCCTCTTCTACTGCTAAAAATTTTTTATTTTCTACCGCCAATAGTAGATCAGTGAATTCAAGCCCTTTTATTTTATCAAACAGTATTTCATTTTCTAATGATAAAACTAGCGATGGCCAAGAGCGATATTCATCTTTTTTAGCGATAATTTCACTAGTTATTCCCTCGCTTAATTCTGATGAATCTGAAATCCCAACGATATGATCTTCGTACTTTAAAAATTTAATTATTCTAAATAAAAAATCTTCTAAAATTGCTAATTGCATATAAGCTCCTTTTGGGACTTAATTATTATAAAAATTTTTGAGACTTTAATTATTAAAAAAACATCTTATAATTAATTAGATGCTTTTTAAGTGTATTTTGTATTCAAAAAAAGAAAAATTATATGAAAAAATATTTATCATTTTTTATCATCTCATCGTTATTTTTTGTAACAGCATGTTTTTACAGGATATCTGGGTATCAATCTCTTGTAAATCAGGGAATTCTGCCAATAAGCAAGGAACAAGCCTATATGGGGGCTAATTTGTTTTTAGGCAAGGAAATGGAAAAAAGCTTATATCTTTATAATTTTATAAAGATGCAAGGGGCTCCAGATGCTATTGAGATAATAGAACCTACTTTTAATGATGTTAAACTTTTTCTCTATTATTTTGGAACAAAAGAAGTTTATACAGCCGAGCTTAATATTACAGGTGATTCAAGGGAATGGATCGTAAGGGGGCCTCGAATTCCAAATTGGCGGGATTTAAAGGCATTAAAGAACATTATTGATCTTACGGATAGAGATGCTCCGTTTATGATTAATGGACAAGAATTTTTCTTTCCTCAACCAAAAAAGTTTCGTCAAAGCCAGATTATGGAAAAAGCGATAACGCCAACCCCTATTGTTTTACCAAAGATGCCACCAAAACCTGTTAAAAAATATACTCCAAGAAAACAATATACAGCACCTAAAAAAGTAGTTTCAAAAGTTAGCAATGAGCCTAAAGAATCTTTTTTAATAGATTTAGAGAATTTAAGAACTTATACTCCAATTAATTCTGACAAGATGGCGATTGCTATGTCAAAAGGGTATGCAAGACGTGATAATAATGGAAATGTTATACATATTGTAAAAAGTTATACTGAAACATTGCAAGCAATTTCTAATTGGTATACTGGTAGTGCAATTAATGCGATAAAGATTGAACAAGCAAGTAATCTCCAAGATGCATCAAATTTAAAAATTGGAGATAAAGTGATAGTCCCTTTTGGAATTTTGTCGCGTGTAAAGCAGATGCCTTATTAATCAAAATTCTTTAAGTATGATTTTAAGTAATTCTTAAAATCTTCGCCTAGATCCTCTCTATCTAATGCTAATTCTATTGTCGTAATTAGATACCCAAGTTTACTCCCTATATCGTATCTTTTTCCAATGAATTTATCTGATAATAAATTTTCTTTTTTTGCTAAAAGTTTTAGCGCGTCTGTTAATTGGTATTCTCCATTTTTTCCGCGTTCAATATTATCTAAAGTATTGTATATATCTGGAGTTAAGACATATCTTCCTGCTATTGCCAAATTAGATGGTGCTTCTTCAATACTTGGTTTTTCTATTAAATGTTTTACATTGCGAATCCCCTCTTCTATTTCTTCACCATCTATAATTCCATATAGATTTACATGTTCTTTTAAGACTTCTTCTACACCGATAACTGCTTTCCCATATTTTTCGTATGTTCTTATAAGTTGCTTAGTACAACATTCTTTTCCCTTTACGATAGTATCGCCCAAAAGAACAGCAAAAGGATCATCTGCTGTAAAATTTTTAGCATATCTTATGGCATCTCCTAATCCATTTAATTCTTTTTGCCTAATATAAAAAATTTCTGCCATATCGGAGATTCTTCTCATATCATCGAAAAGTTCTGTCTTTCCTCTTTTTAGGAGTTCCGTTTCTAATTCAAAGGATCTATCAAAGTGGTTTTCTATGGATTGCTTTCCTTTTCCTGTAATAACTAAAATCTGTTCTATCCCTGCTTCTACGGCTTCTTCTACTACATATTGGATTGTCGGTTTATCAACGACTGTTAGCATTTCTTTTGGTTGTGCCTTGGTTGCTGGCAAAAATCTTGTTCCAAAACCAGCGGCAGGAATTACGGCTTTTTTTATCATTTTATAAACTCCAAAATTTTCAAAATAAACGTATCCTTATATAATATTAGAGTTATAAAAAATTTCAAGATATTGAATTATTCCTTAAAAACAGATAAGAAATTTAATATTTTAATTTTTAGCGTTTAATATTTCGATAACTATATTTTTAAGAGCTTTTGAAGCGATAAATTTTGTAAAATTTTTAAAATTTATCGCTGTTTCTTTTGTTGACCTATCTGAAATCATACGAATTACGGTATAGGGAATTTTGAAATTATCGCATGTCACGCCTACAGCTGCCCCTTCCATTTCTACGCATAGAACGTTAGGAATTGCATTCAAAAGTTCTTGTTTTTGATCTTCACCAGAGACAAATTTATCTCCACTAATAACTGTCCCAATGAAAAACTGTGGAGAGTTTCCGTTAATTTTTTTTAATTCTTCTTTTGATTTTTCACAAAGCAAAGAATTGTTTTTTATCAAATTCAAAATATGTTGTTTCGCCACATTTATTTGATCTTTAGGACATTTTAAAAAATCCTTATTTGTTGGGAGCTCAAATTGTTTAAAAACTGGACGAACGTCGACATCATATTGAACAAGAGTATCTGCAAGGACTATATCGCCAATTTTTAAATTTTTATTTAAACCTCCTGCTGTTCCTATGAAAATGATTTCATTAACTTTGAATTCATTTATTAGAGTGGTTGCTGTTATTGCACTGGCGACTTTTCCCATAAAAGAAGCCACGACAACAACGTTTTGATTTTCTATTATTCCACTAAAATATGTTCTCATACCAAGAGTTTTAGAAGTCTTATTTCCCAACACCTCTAGAACTTCTTTAATTTCTTCTGGCATTGCACCGATGATTCCGAATGTTTTTTTTGTCATAAAAATTAGAATATAAAATTTTAGGGGAAAGGACAACTT
>CAZHSB010000018.1:0-3025 GCA_964534945.1 uncultured Bdellovibrionales bacterium
AAAAAAGTGGCAGTTACCTTAAGACTTTCAAGACATGGAAAGAAAGGAAATCCTTTTTATAGAATAGTAGCAACAGAAACAACTTTTCGTAGAGATGGAAAATATTTAGAAATCGTCGGATCATATGATCCTATGCAAGATCCACCTGTAACAGTTTTAAAAGAAGAAAGAGTAAAAACTTTAGTTAATAATGGTGCAAAAGCTAGTAAATTAGTAAGGAATTTAATCATAGCAAAAATTCCTAATTTAATTGAAGAAAAAGAAGCAGCTCAAAAAGCTAAAATTCAAGCTAATCGTCGAAAGAGAAAAGAAAGAGCAAAAGAAAGAGCTTAAATTTTTATATTTTAAGATTATCAACTTTAATAAAAAATAACTTAAGTTGATAATCTTAAATCATTTTTAGATTTATTTTTTAAGTATTAAAAATGCAGATTTTTGTTCTTACGATTTTTCCAGAAATATTTTCAAGTTTTTTAAAAACAAGTCTCATAGAAAAAGCAATAAAAAAAAATATTTTATCTATTGATATTGTAAATATCAGAGATTTTTCGTCCCCACCTCATTATAAAGTTGATGACGAACCATATGGAGGTGGCGCTGGCATGGTATTAAAGCCAGAGCCTATTTTTGAAGCAATAAAAAACTTAAAAGAAAAAATTGAAGATGCCCATACAATCTTACTTACACCATCTGGAAATACTTTTAACCAACAAAAAGCAGTAGATTTTAGCCAAAAAGACAATCTGATTTTTATATGTGGAAGATACGAGGGAGTAGATCAAAGGGTTATAGATCTTTGCGTTGATGAAGAAATGTCAATTGGCGATTATGTCCTTATGGGAGGAGAAATCCCCGCAATGGCGATAATTGAAGCGACATCAAGACTTATTCCTAATGTTATTGGAAATTCAGAATCAATTATCACTGAATCTTTTTCTGAAAATTTTTTAGAAGCTCCTCAATATACTCACCCAGAAGAATTTCAAGGCTTAAAAGTTCCCAACGTTCTTCTTTCTGGACATCATAAGAATATAAAAAAATGGAGAGAAGAAAAATCATTAGAAAAGACAAAAAAAGTACGTCCAGAATTATTAAACAGAGGTTAATGTATGAAAAATTTAAATGTTATTTTACTTCACGACAATATGGTTGATAAGCAAAAGCGTATTGTCACGACCTCTCTTACCATGATTGACTTACACGATATAGCAAGAAGTTGTAGAACATTTGGCGTGAATAACACATTTGTTTGCCATTCTTCACCATCTCTTAGGAAATTAGCAGAGACTTTAAAAGCACATTGGATGACAGGCTTTGGAGAAAAGTATAATGGAAATAGAAAAGATGCCTTAACACGCGTTCATATCGTAAGAGAAATTGATGAGGCTATTTCCATTCTAGATAAACAATATGGAAAACTTCCAAAACTAATCGCAAGTTCAGCAAGAGACGGTGGAAAAAGAATCTCTTTTGATGAAATGAATTCTTTATTAGAAAAAGATGATACCCCATATCTTTTAATGCTAGGAACTGGATGGGGAATGTCAGATGAATTATTAGCACGCGCTGATTATTTTTTAGAGCCAATAAAGGGACCTACAGATTATAATCATTTATCGGTAAGATCCGCTTGTGCTATTATGCTCTCTCGCCTCTTCTAATTTTTGATGTAAATTTTAGGATATCTAAATTTTCATCTCAAATTTAAAATCAATATAAGGTGAAAGGTATTATCCCTTATCAACAATATAAAAATGAAACTTGTGCAATCGCTTGTATGCTTATGGCACTTGAAAGTTTAGATCTTATACTTAAAGCAACTAAAGAATATGAAAAAATATTTTAAATATTATCACTCAAATTATTTAAGCAATCCACTTTGAGGAAGTCGTTTCTGCTTGCGTATCGTCGTCTTTACTTAAGTTAGATACTTTTTCTAAATCATTATTAAACGTATCGTTACCTTTGTCTTTTTCATTTCCGCTATTAGCACTACCACTTTGATTACTATTATCTTCACTATCTTTTGAAGCTATATATACATTTATAGTATCTACATCAAGACCAGCATCTCTTAATATTTGTTGAAGTTCTAATGATTTGCTCTTAAGTAAGTTTTCGACATCTTCTGAACTCGATTGCAACCTTGCGAATAGTACTCCTTCTTTCATCGTAACATCAATTTTAACTTCTCCTAATGATGGCGGATCTAATCTAAGAGAAATCGTTGATCCATCTTTTGATTTTGCAACAGCCTTTAGTGCTTCTTCAACTCGTTCCATAACTCGAGTCGACATAGCCGAATCTAAAGTTTTTATTGCATCTTTAGAAGATAAAATATTATTTGTTTCATTATTCCCAGACATAATCTTCATAATATTTTGAGTATCATCAAAATTTTTTGATAGATTCATCATCGAAGAATTCTCATAATTTGAATTTTGCATACTATCTTGTGACACCGAGGTGGAAGCTAGCAACTCACTATTTTGCGAAATATCATTTGTCCCTAATGATAAAATATTTGCAGAAATCGTTCTTTGATTACTATTTAATGTGGGATCTTCGCTAAATATGTCACTCAATAATTTTTCAAAAATTGACGTAAGATTTAATTTTGAGCTTTCTTTAGATGAATCTTGTTCTGAAATATCTTTGAGAACATTATCTATAGATGTGGAATCACTATCATCAATAGTATGCGTATTAAAGAAAGTCTTTACGGCGTCCTGTAAATTTTCTACTACATCTAAAGCACTAAGTTTTTCAAAGATTTCATTTCCTAGTGTTGTTTTTAAATTATTAAAAAATTCATTTAGGTCAAAACTACTATTAAGCTTTAAATTTTTTTCTAAATATTTTTGAATATCACTTAGTTCTTCATCAGAAAATTGCCCTGTATCTTTTAAAGTTTGCATCATTTGTTGGATAAATTCGCATTGTAAAGTGGATGTCGTTTCATCACTTTCACCTTGGCTTTCACAATCTTCTACAACCTTACCAAGGTCTTCTTCTATATCTTCAG
>CAZHSB010000018.1:3125-31259 GCA_964534945.1 uncultured Bdellovibrionales bacterium
GGAGAAATTGCAAGCCGTTTTGACGAAATAATACTCTAGTATATTGAGGAAAAACGGCTTGCAATTTATACGATTTATCGCCAAAATCATCGCCTAAAGAAGGGTCCAAGGTTGCCAACCACCACCCAACGCCTTATAAATTGACACTATAGATCCATTAAGCGCTTCCTTACTTTTTGCTAAATTATTTTCATTTTCTAGCATGTCAGATTGTGCTGCCAATACTGATATAAAGTCGAGTGCACCTTCTTTATATTGATCTTTTGCCAAATAATAAGATTTTTTAGAAAGGTCAAATGCTTTGCTTAAAATTGCATATCTTCTTCTTTCTGAAGCAAATGATATTAAAGCATTTTCAACATCTTCAAAAGCTCTTAAAACTGTATTTTCATAACTTGCTAATGCTTCATCAACTCTTGCCTCACTTGCTTTTACACGAGCTCTGATTTGTCCAAAATCAAATGGCGTCCATGAAATACTTGGTCCAAATGAACTTTGCATACCGTTATGAAAGATCTTTGATAAATCATCTGTTTGTAAGCTTAAAGAACCTGTTATGGAAAATCTTGGAAAATAATCTGCTTTCGCCACACCTATAAGTGCAGTATATGAAGCCAAATTTCTTTCCGCCATCATTACATCTGGTCTTGATCTTAAAAGGCTTTCAGCATCTGTAATATGAAGCGGGCCTTTATATATTGTGATAGCTTTTGGTTTAATTAATTTTGGCTCTAATTCATTTGGAAATTTACCACTTAAAACTGCCAAACGATGAATATTTACTTTTACAGCAGTTTCTAACGAAGGCATAATCGATTTTGTAGCCTCTAATTGAGTTTCAGCTCTTACCTTATCTAATTCACTCACCTGTCCTGCATTAAATTTTGCAGTAACTATGTCTAAAGTTTCCTCTTGAATTTTTATATTATTTTTTGCAATTTTTAATTGATCTTGAGAACTTCTTAACGAAAAATAAGAGTTTGATATATCTGCAACTAAGATTCTAAGTGCATCATATAAGCTAGCAACAGAGGCATCTAGACTGGCACTTTTTGATTCTGTATTTCTCCTTAATTTTCCAAAAACATCGATCTCCCAACCTGCATCAATTGAACTTGCAAAAAGGTCATTATCAGAAATCGGCGTTTGCCTAATTGTTGAAGATCCATGATTTTGAATTTCCGCACCACTAAAACCAGAACTTGTTACAGGCAAAAGCGTCGCCCTTGCCTCTTTTAATAAAGCTCTAGATTGATTTACTCTAGCTAGGGCAACTTTAATATCTTTGCTCCCTTTGACTGCATCATCTATAAGAGACACAAGAACATCATCATCAAAATATCCCCACCATTTAACATCAAACTTATCAATCACGAAGTCAGCTTTTTTTGCCTCTTCGAATTCGTTTGGTGTCTTAATTTCTAGCTTTATATAATCTGGACCAACAGCACATGCCGATACTAATAACAATAAAATCAAAATAATTATTTTTTTTGTAATATGAAACATAACTTCCTATTTTTAAAAATACTAAATTAAGCTTAAAAAGCATAACAAAAAATTTTAGATATCAACATCAAAATCTTTCTTCTTATATTTATCACTCGAAACTACCATATAAATACTTGGTACAACAAAAAGTGTAAATAATGTTCCAATAAACATTCCTGTAACAAGCATAATACCAATACTATTTCTAGAGCCTGCCCCTGGCCCTTTTGCTATCATTAAAGGAAAGTGACCAACGACTGTGGCAGCAGATGTCATAAGAACAGGACGAAATCTTGTAATACATGCCTGAGTAATCGCACCAATTTTTGTAAGCCCTTTTTCTCTTAATCCGTTTGCAAACTCAACAATTAAAATTCCATTTTTAGAAATAAGTCCTACTAATGTAACAAGACCAACCTGAGAATAAATGTTTATTGTAGTAAATCCTAAAAATGAAAACATTAATGCAGCAGATAACGCTAATGGAACAGAACCTGCAAGAATAATAAATGGGTCTCTAAAACTTTCAAACTGCGAAGCTAATACAAGGTAAATTAGTATACAAGAAAGGATTAATGTTGTTACTAACGCATCCCCCTCTGTCCTTAATTGCCTAGACTCTCCACCATAATCTACTTGATATCCAAAAGGTAAAATTTCTTTTGCCTTTTCTTCTAACACTTTTAACCCATCATCAACTGTTACACCAGAAGGAATATGCCCTTGTATGGTTACAGAATTTAACTGTTGAAATTTTTTAAGCTCTCTTGGTTTTACACTATTTTCTAATGTGCTTACGGTTGATAATTTTATTAGATTATCGCCTCCACTTTTTACGTATAAATCTCCAAGTTGATCTGGATTTAATCTATCTATCCTATTTATTTGAGGAATAACTTTATAGCTTCTTCCCTGCATATTAAATCTATTAACATAATTTCCACCAAGCATAATTGAAACATCTTGACCTATTTCACTTAAATTTAATCCCATAGTTCCAATTTTTTCATGATCAATAATAAGATCTGTTTGTGGATAATCATATTTTAAATCAGAATCGATATACATAAATTTTCCGCTTTGATATCCAGCTTGTATAAGTTGATTTGCATATGTCAAAAGATGCTCAGAATCGTCAGTCGAGGATATTACAAATTCGATTGGATAATTACTTCCTCCCGGCAATACAGATGGTGTTGCCACAATAACTCTTGCTCCTGCGATCATTGCCATTTTCCCCCATGCTTCCATTTTTAGTTCTTCAACATGTTTACTCCTTTCACTCCAAGGCTTTAATGTCACAACAGAAAATCCAAAATTAGGCTCAACAACGTTAAAGAACACGTCAGTTTCAGGAAAAGATCTTAAGACATTTTCCACAGAAACTGCATAACGCTCGGTTTGCTCAACTGTAGAGTTCGCAGAAGTTTCTAATATTCCAAACATTGCTCCTTGATCTTCTGGAGGAGCAAGTTCACTTGTAGAATATTTATAAAGCGGATAAATTGATAACATTACAGTTGCCGCAAAAATTAAAATTCCAGTTTTGCACTTTAAAGATATAACAAGCAATTTTTCATATGCTTTTCTAACTAAATTAAATACCTCTTCTACAAACAATTTCATTTTAGTCTTTTTATTTCGTACTAATTTTGAAGACATCATCGGAGACAGTGTAAGAGCGACAAAACCTGATATTAAAACCGTTCCTGCCAACGTAAAAGCAAACTCTTTAAATAAAGTTCCTGTCAATCCTCCCTGTAATCCAATTGGAGCATAAACTGCAGCTAACGTAATTGTCATTGAAATAACAGGTCCTGTAAGTTCTCTTGCTGCGATGATTGCTGCATCCATTGGGGTTTTCCCCTCGGATACGTGACGCTCAACATTTTCAAGCATTACTATTGCATCATCTACGACAATTCCAACCGCCAGCACAATTGCAAGTAGCGTCAAAAGGTTTATCGAAAAACCAAATATTAAAATAAGGCCAAATGCTCCAATTAATGAAAGCGGAATAACAACTATAGGGACAAGAACTGAACGAAAAGATCCAATAAAAAGCGTAATCACAATCATTACAATAATAATGGTCTCTACTAATGTTCCACCGACTTCATGTATAGCATCCCTTATATACTCTGTAGCGTCATAACATTCTTTAAAATGCATACTACTTGGCAAATTCTTTTCGATTTCTGGATAAAGTTTTTTAATACCACGAACAACATCTAACGAGTTCGCATTTGGAAGTGGCCAAACACCTATAAAAATAGCAGATTTTCCTTCATACCTTATATTAATATCATAATCTTCTGCGCCCAATTCAACTTTTGCAATATCCTTCAATCTTATCAAGGTTCCATTAAAATCTTTGATAACAAGATTCTTAAATCCTTCAACATCTTGCACATCAGTATTTGCATTAAGGATAACCGTAACCATATTCCCCTTACTTTCTCCCAATGCTGATAAATAATTATTTGATTTTAATGCTGCATAAACTTGCGCAGATCTAATATTCATTGCAGCCATCTTATCTGGATCAAGCCAAATTCTCATAGCAAATACTCTACCGCCTAAGATGTCTGCTTTTTGAACTCCTGGGACTGCAGAAAATTTTGGTTGAATAACTCGAGTCAAATAATCTGTAATTTCGTTTGCTTCCAATTCATTAGAATAAAAACTTAAGAACAATGACGCGAACTGATCATTGGTATTCATCATATCGATTACAGGTTCTTCCGACCCCTCTGGTAATTCATTTTTAACTTGATTTACCTTAGACTGAATTTGTGTCAATGCTTCACTAACAGGATAGTTTAACACCAAATGCGCCGTAATTGTGCTAACGCCTTGCACACTAGATGACTCTAGATAATCAATTCCATCTGCACTCGCTATAACACGCTCAAGTGGTGTTGTAATGAAACCTTTTACAAGCTCTGCATTAGCTCCAACATAAGTTGTAGTAACTGTAATCTTTGCAGAATCACTTTGAGGATATTGCCTAGTAGTCAAGCTATTCATTGACTGAATACCCAAGATCAAAATGACCAAATTAACACAAATCGATAGCACAGGTCTTTTTATAAAAATATCTGTAATTCTCATATATTCCTTTTTCCTATTTTTTACTTTCTAATAACTCACCTATTTCTACAAAATTATGAATTAACAGGGTTCGGATTTAATAATGCTTCTGGTTGAACTTTATTATCGACAATTACTTGCGCATTATTATGAAGCCTAAACGTTGCAGAACTTACTATTTCATCTCCATCTTTTATTCCACGAAGTACTTCCACAAGGTCTCCCTTTCTTACACCCAATTTTATAAAATGAGATTCAACAATTCTTACAGGATTTTTTCCATCTGATTTACTAATAATAAAAATACTATTTCCATAAGGAGAATAATTTATAGCTGAACTTGGAATCGATAAAACTTCTCTATCCTTTCCAAGATCGACAACTACTCTTGCAAAAATTCCAGAACGTAAAATATTTTTAGGATTTTTTAAAGTTCCTTGAACACGAATATTTCTAGTATTAGGATCTACATAACTATCTACAGCTGAAAGTTTTGCCTCAAAAACTTTTTTCGGAAAAAGATCAACCGAAACATTAATTACATTCCCTATTTTTATCTTTGCAAGATCCTGTTCTGGAAGTGAAAAATTTACATATAGTGGATCAAGTGCATGAAGCGCAACTACTTCTGTTCCAACTTTTAACATTTGACCAACATTTATATAACGAATTCCAGCCGTACCATCAAAAGGTGCAACAATTTTCCTTCTTTCGATGACTCCTTCTATTTGATCAACACTGGCCTTTGCATTTTCAAACTCAGAAGTAGCGTTATCAAGATCCATTTTTGAATTTGCATTTTTTGTACGAAGTGTTTTTTGCCTTTCTAAATTTAACTTTGCAAGTTCCAATCTTGCCTTTGCTCCTGCAAGCTCTGCAACTTCCACACTTGTATCGAGCTCTACTAATACATCACCTTTTTTAACTAATGTACCAGAATCAAATTTAATTTTTGCAACCCTTCCATCAGATTGTGCACTTAACATCGCTCCCTCTGTAGATTCAAGACCACCAACTGCCTTAATAGTATTTTTCCAAATAGATTTTTTTACCATAAATGATGTTACTGGAGTGGGAGGATTTTGCTTATGCTCTCTTTCATATTTTTCACTTCTTATCTGGCATGCTTTTATTGTACCCAAAAAGGCAACCAAACCTAAACTTACAATACCTGCAACCAATACATGTTTTTTTATCTTCATATATTTACACCTTAAAAATAAATTTTATTGTTTAAAATCTTGGACTCCTAATCCAGCAAAAGTAAATTTTATAATACAATCCGAAAAATCATCTAAAACTTCTTTATCTCGAACATCTACATTATAAAGTTTTTTTGTGAATTCTCCTGAAATTAAAAAATGCGAACACATGCTACAAATTAAATTAAAAGCATTTCTTTTATATTCTGTAGATGCATTTGGAATGATCAAATTTATTAATTTAAAACCATTTTCATGAAAAGGCCTTAAAAACTCTTCTGTTATAATTTTTATCATTTCATTGCACATTTTTTTATTCTTATTGTTCATCGCAAGGACTTCTCTACACATCATTTTCGTAGGATTAGGAACCCGTGGCAAAGACATCAATTTTGTAAAATCATTAATAAAAACCTTCAGCTTTAATATCGCGCCATCTCTACTCACAACATCATCAATATCAGCCATGAAGTCTCTATATTCACCTCTTAATTCATTAAAAAGCGCACGGATTACCTCTATAAAAAGGTTTTCTTTCGATGAAAAATAATATCTTATTGCAGACAAATTAACATTAGCCTTATCAGCAATCTCACGAGTTGTAATATCACTAAAAGACTTTTCAGAAAATAATACTTTCGATGCCTTTAAAAGTTTTTCTTTTGTATTTTCCTTTTTCATATATCAAGCAATAAAAATTCAATCATTTGATTGAATAGTTTAGTTAGATTTTACAAAAAGTCAATCATTTGATTGAAATTGTTTTCATTTTCTAAAAGAAATAAAAACAATGTTATATATTATCTTTTCTCTGATTTCTTGATTGTAATTTTAAAACCGTAATTTCAGAAGGTGCCAAAAATCTCATCTGAGGTCCCCATTGCCCCGCTCCTCTTGAAATATAAATTCTTGAGCCATCATTAAATTTATAAAATCCCGACAAATATTTACTTGTCAATTTTATCATCATGTGAAATGGAAAAATCTGTCCACCATGAGTATGGCCTGACACTTCTAAATCAAAGTTGTTTTTACCTTTAAACTCATATGGCGTGTGAGAAGCCAAAATTTTATATTGCATATCTTTTGCATCTTTAAAAATATCTTTTAAATCTAAATTATTAATGTCACCTTTAGAAGAAAAAATATCTTTAACTCCTCCAATAAAAAGATCATCATTTATAGAAACTCCAAAATTATCTAGCGCAATAAACCCTAGATTCTGAAGTTTCTTTATACTTTCTTTGTATCCAACATATGCCTCATGATTTCCAGAAACAAAATAAATCCTTTGTTTTGATTTTAAATTTTTCAACTCATTCGTAATATCTTCTATCTTTTCTAGATCATCATCAAACACATCACCAAGTAATATTATAATATCTGGATTTTGGTTATTTACGCTTAAAACTATTTTTTTTATTTTGCCTTTATATATTGCTCTATGAATATGAAGATCAGGCAAAAGTACTATCGTTTGCGCGTTTTTTATTTTATTTGATTTAATATTGATATTTTTTATTGCTGGAACTTTCATCCCCTCGAACAAACTATACAATGCCAATAAAAATGAAATGAAAAAAGCGACAATAAATATATTAAAAAAATAACTTCTAAAATGTTTAAAAGCAGGAATGATTGTAACTAAAGAAAAAACACTCAAAATTATACATAAACAAAACCATATGATGCACAGAACAAAAATAAAATATAAAGCATACCTACAAGGAACAAAAAATTTACCAAGATATTTTTCACTGCTGTAAGAAATAAATAATGGAATGCACCCAATAAATATCGAAAAAATAAGCAATAATGCCTTTGAAAGGAAAGTAAATTTACCAAATCCCATGGCACAACAAAATAAAAAAATCGTGACAACACAACCTAAAAAAGATGTAACAAATGCACATGCCATAAAAATCTCCTTTGTTTTTAAACAGATATCGTAATTTATATTATTTAAGATTTTACCACTTAAAGTGCGCTCTAAGGCAAGACATTTAAAAAAAGTTTACTAAGAAATCTTTAGTAGTAAAAATATTAAGCTTGGGAAAAACGATAATCCTCTTATTCTTTATCATATTAAAAAAATATTTTTCAACTATTCATTAACATTAGATAAAAAAGCCACAACACTTTTCTTATTAACTAGTATTTTTCAAGAATCTATTATACAATTTTTAATGGTTTTATAATTTCTAACGGAGGCTTTTATGGCGAAAGATTATATTTTTTCATCTGAATCAGTATCTGAGGGACACCCAGACAAAGTTTGCGACAACATAAGTGATGCAATTTTAGATAGCGCCATCGAACAAGATCCAAAAAGTCGTGTAGCAATAGAAACATTAGTAAAGAATAATAATGTAGTTGTTGCGGGAGAGCTAACAACTAACGCAAAAATTGATTATGAAAAAGTCATTAGAAAAACTATAAATAATATCGGATACGATAAAGAAGAATTAGGCTTCTGTGGAAAATCTTGCAAGATTGTTCAACTCATTGCCAAACAATCACCAGATATAAGTCAAGGAGTTACTGAAGGTGAAGGATTATTTTCCGAAATGGGCGCAGGAGATCAAGGATTAATGTTCGGATTTGCCTGCAACGAAACCCCAAATTACATGCCACTTGGAATTGACCTAGCTCACAAATTAATCAACAAGCATACAGAAATTAGAAAAAATAATAAGAAAACTTTTTTAAGACCCGATGCAAAATCTCAAGTAAGTATTGAATATTCTGATTATACACCAAAAAGAATAAATACAATTGTTCTTTCTTCACAACATGACGAAGATGTTTCATACGAAGACTTAAAGGCTTTTATAATAGAAGAAATCATTTTGCCTTCTATGCCTAAGAATCTAATTGATAATAAAACAAAATTTTTAATAAATCCTACAGGAAGATTTGTTATCGGAGGGCCTGTTGGAGATAGCGGAGTTACGGGAAGAAAAATTATAGTTGATACTTATGGTGGTTATGCACGACATGGCGGTGGAGCATTCTCTGGAAAAGATCCTTCAAAAGTTGATAGGTCAGCAGCTTATATGGCAAGACAGGTTGCAAAAAGTGTTGTAGTATCAAATCTTGCAGATAGATGTGAGATACAACTTGCTTATGCCATTGGAGTTGCAGAACCTGTTTCTATAATGGTAGATTGTTTTGGAACAAATAAAATACCAGAAAAAGAAATAATAAATAGAATAAAAGAAAATTTTTCTTTAACACCAAAAGCTATAATCGACCATTTAAATCTTTTAAGGCCAATTTATCAAAAAACTGCTTCAGGAGGACATTTTGGAAGAACTCCCGAGGGAGATTTCTTTAGTTGGGAAAAAACTTTAGATTTATGTGCTAAAAAAGCTGCTAGCTTTTAATTAATGTAATAAACATCAACAAAAAGTTAGATACGATGTAATGCCATGCATTTTTAGCCTGTTTATTGCTTGTTTCCTTAATTGATGTGCTCTTGCAAGAGAAACACCAAAATGATTTGCTAATTCTGTTAATGTAGAAGCATCATATAGCGACATTGCAATACACTCTACTTCTCTAGCAGGCATTCTATCAATTGCGCGTGAAAGAATCATATTAAACTCATTACCGACTACTACCATTATTGGATTTTGATTATTCTTTAAAGAAGAAAAATCTTTTTTATGCTCATCTGACATATCGATATTTGATGAATATATCATTGTTTCTTGGATATCTTCATCCATTTTTAATTCTAGACTATTTATGTCGATAAACTCTTTAGCTGGACTCTTTGACTTTTTCATAAAAAGATTCCTTCTCATTAGAATTATTTTATTTTGAGTCCGTTCAAGAATTTTGAATTTTAATTATGATCGTCCGTTGATCTGTGATTAGTTTTATAATCGTCAAAAATGTATAAAACTTAATAAAATGAAACTTATTTTCCATTCTCTTAAAAAATGCCAGTAAACTTTGATATTTAAACGGTAATGGTTTAAATTAATAACTTCTAACAACATAAAATTTTATTTTAGTTTTTATATATGGAAGAAAAAGTAATTATATTAGGTGCGGGGTTGGCAGGATCAGAGGCAAGTTTACAACTTGCAAAGAGAGGAATAAAAGTTGACCTTTATGAAATGCGTCCCAAAAAAATGACAAAAGCACACAACACTGGAAAATGTGCAGAGCTTGTCTGCTCAAATTCACTTAGAGGGGCTTCACTTTCAAACGCTGTAGGATTATTAAAAGAAGAATTAAGACAACTTAATTCTTCCTTAATCGAAAGCGCCGACAAAAACCAAGTTCCAGCAGGCGGTGCATTGGCTGTTGATAGAGAAAATTTTTCATCATTTGTTGATAAAAAAATAAAAAACAATCCTAATATAAATTTTATAGAAGACGAGATAACAAATATTCCAAATGAAAAAGATATTCCAATAATAATTGCAACAGGACCATTAACTAGCAAGGATTTTTCAGATGCAATTAAAAATTTTATAGACCAAGAATATTTAAGTTTTTATGATGCAACTAGTCCCATTGTAACCGCAGATTCTATAAATTATGATTACGTTTTTTCACAATCAAGATACGATAAAGGAAATGGCATTGATTACTTAAATATACCATTTAACAAAGATGAATATCTTTCTTTTGTAAATGATGTAAATAATGCTGAAAAACTTGTCCCCCATAATAATGCTGATGAAAATTTACATGAATTTGAGGGATGCATGCCAATAGAAGACATGACCAAAAGAGGTGATAATGTACTTCGTTTTGGACCTTTTAAACCTGTAGGATTAACTAATCCAAAAACAGGGGAAAAACCTTATGCAGTATTACAATTAAGAAAAGACAATATTGATGGAACATTACTATCTTTAGTCGGAATACAAACTAGAATGACCCATGGAGAACAATTAAGAATTTTCAAAAAAATAAAAGCGTTGGAAAGTGCAGAATTTGTAAGACTAGGGTCTGTCCATAGAAATACTTTTATAAACTCTCCCCTACTCTTAAATCCATCTTTAACATTAAGAAAAAAACTAAATATACTTTTTGCAGGGCAGATTACAGGCTCCGAAGGATATGTAGAGGCTATGGCAGGAGGACTATTGGCAGGTTTAAATGCTTATAATTTGATACACGATAAAGAATTAATTGTTTTTCCTCAAGAAACCGCGATTGGCGCTCTTTTTAGATATATAAGCACCCCAGAAAATGCTAAAAATTTTCAACCAATGAATGTTAATTTTGGGCTAATTCCAGATTATGTTGAATTAAATGATATCGCAAAGAAAAATAAAGTTGGAAAGCTAGAAAGACGAGAAATGATATCAAAAAGAGCTCTAAAAATCTTAGAAGATTTTAAAAGTAATCTTGCTTATCTCTTTTAAGTTTCTCTATTTTTGTTTTATAATAAAGCTCAATGTTTTATATTCTATTAAAAAAATAAGGATTGTTTTTTATGAAAATATTTATAAGTGGAATCGCAGGTTTTATTGGTTCCAATTTAGCCGAAAAATTAAATAGTTTAGGTCATACTGTTGTCGGTGTTGATTCATTAGAAAATTATTACACACCAAAATTTAAAGAGCACACCGCCAAAATTTTAAGGGAACAAGGAATCACGGTAGAGATAAAAAATTTAATTTCTGATAATTTAAAAAATCTTTTAGAAGGAGTTGAGGTTATTTATCATTTAGCCGCGCAACCAGGAAATGATGCGAATACTCCTTTTGAAAATTATGTAAATAATAATATTTTTGCAACTAAACGACTCTTAGATGAAGCATTAAATTTAAAAAGTTTAAATGCATTTATTAATATTGCCACATCTTCGATTTATGGTTTTTTTGCAACGAGTAAAGAAGATGTCGTAACATTACCCGTATCTCCTTACGGAGTTACAAAGCTTGCGGCAGAGCAACTTGTACTTTCAAAACACAGGACAGATAAATTTCCTGCTTGTTCTCTTAGATTATTTTCTGTATTTGGAAAACGAGAACGTCCTGATAAATTATATCCAAAACTTATTAAAGCGTTAGCAAATGATACAGAATTTCCTTTGTATGACGGAAGCTTGGAACACAAAAGAAGTTTCAGTCATATAGAAGATATTGTAGATGGACTTTTATTACCGCTAGATAAATGGGAAAAGGCAGAGGGAGAAATTTTTAATATTGGAACTGATGAACAAACAACTACAGGACACGGGATAGAAGTAGCTGAAAAAATATTTAATAAAAAATTACTCATAAAGCATTTACCAAAACGTCTTGGAGACCAGTTGACAACACATGCGAATATTGAAAAGGCAAGAAGAGTGTTGGGTTACAATCCAAAAGTTTCTTTTGAAGATGGATTAAAAAAGATGATTACTTGGTATCTTGAAAATATTAAGGGTAAAGTCGAATATTAGCTCTTAATTTTTTATAAAAATAAAAAAGGCATCTAGAAAAAATTTTCTAGATGCCTTAATAATTTTAAAGTGCTTAAGCTCCCATTGATATCAAAGACAAGAAATCTTCTGTAGATTGAAATATACCGAATTTTTGATTGTCTCCTGCAGCTTCTTCGCTAGCATCAACAATTCCGTCTTTATTAGTATCTAAAGGATCATACTCTTCTGTCTCTTCAGTTTTATTTGAAGATGACATTGGAGGCATACCACCAGATGTCTTTTGTACTTCAAAATTATCACTACTATCGTCTTCTTGAATCGAAGATGTTTGATTTTGTGTGCTCATATATTTATTAAATAATGAAGCTCCACTTAATGAACTAATTTCCATAAAACACCCCCTTGTTTTTGAAAATATTTCCTTAAATGCAAAATTTTTCTAAAAAAATAGAAAAATATGCCTAGAAATATCTTCAGCAGAAGTTATTTGCAAAAAATATACCTTTTTAATTTTGACTAAGATTAGTAAAAAACTATCATTTAAAGCTTGTGTAGAAACGTTGGGTTTTTTCTTAAGGTTTAGTCCCATATGGGATAGAAAGTGTGACACAGTAATGAGTACTGCGACAAGTAGTTTGTATGACCTCTTAAAAGGATATCGATTCGTGGGATCTTTGGTTGGAAAGAATGGCCAACCTTCATTGAAGTTAACCTCCATAACTAGGGAGGTCTTTGGGCTTCCACTTCCCGTCAAAAACAATTGGCAGGAAGTTAATAACGTATTACAAGATGCCTTTTTTAAAGGCACGGAAGGAACCTTTCGTTACCAGCTTGCCCAAATGGAGCAGGAAAAGCTAACAGAAAGCGAACAACTAGATTTTGTTCATTTGGGGACAGATATGTTTCCAAGAAAAACAAAGTACGATGCGATTTTCCTTATGGGATCGCTCTTTGGAAATGTACTCAATCGACTGATTCATTTCATCGATTACAACGAAAGGGCCCTCGTTGAATGTCAGAAAGTATGGGTCTTAGGAAGCGAACGACCTTTGACAGAAAAGGAACTCGCAAAAATGAAAGAGGTTATTCCGGAAACTCCTGAAGCGATCGATACGGAAGCGAAAATGCAAAGTTGGGTAATTGCAAACCTCGCTACATTTTATACTTGGAAAAAGGGAATTTCTCATAAGGAAGCTTCAAAAGTCATTAAGAACTTTCTTAATGAACGAGCGTTTATCTTTATTAATGCCGAAGGAAGCATTAAAAAGTATGCCACAACGGAAGATACCGTATATGCCACTGTCAAACGAGCAAAAGAATATTCTATTTCGTTTGAGGGAAAAGACGTTTTGGTTCTTTCTAGCAATCCATTCATTGAATTTCAATGTTTGGCTGTCCTCCTTCCGATGTTGAAGAGAGGAATTACTCTTAATTCAATTGATGGGTGCGGTCATAGTGATCTACCCATTGGAGAAACGTTCGGAAAAAAAGTTATCGGGAACAATCTTGCAAAGATTGTCTTCATGATTAAACAACTGTCAGACTTCGTAAGCTAAAGGTTTTTCTAAAATCTTAGGATTATTTTCTCTTAAATAATCCTAAGTATCTTTTTTTAAAATTTAACTATTAAAACGAGATCTTCAATTTAAAGGGACAACCGTTCCTCTTCTTTTTAATTATCACCAAGAATGCAAATTAAAATTTAACGACGAAGAATATGTCCCCCTCTATTTCCCCCAAATGCTCCACTAATACCAGCCTTGCCTTTAGAAGTTTTTGCCATAAATTCTTCGTAATTTCTAGCAACAAGAATTGATTGTATTTGATTTATAGTATCTAGAATAACACCAATAACAATTAAGATTGATGTTCCACCGAACACATAAGAAAACGCATCTAATCCCCAATATGAATAAACAAATCTTGGAAGAATACAAACTATAGTGATATAAATACCACCCCAAAATGTAAGTTTATTTAAGATGTCAAAGAAAAAATCTTCGGTCTCTTTCCCAGGACGTACAGTCGGAATAAAACCACCGTTTTTCTTCATATTCTCAGCCACTTCTTCAGGATTAAACATCATCGCAGTTGAATAATAACAAAAAATCATTATCAAGGCCGCAAAAATAACATTATACCAAACGGTACTTGGTTGTAAAAAAGATAACCAATATTTTACAGAATCGTTTGTCGTGAAAGCTCCAATAGTCGCAGGAATCATCAAAAATGAAGATGCAAAAATTGGAGGGATAACTCCAGCCATATTAACCTTTAGGGGCATATATTGAGTTTGCTTTTGACTTGCCATATTGTTATTAATCATTCGTCTTGGATATTGAACAGGAATTTTTCTTGCGGATTTTTCAACAAAAACAATCAAGAAAAAAGTTACGACACAAAAAACAAGTGCTAACAAAATAACTAATGGACTTAACGATCCTCTTGCTAATTCAATTGTCTGCCCGAAAGCTTGTGGCATTCTCGCTACAATACCCGTAGCAATTAAGATACTTATACCATTTCCAATTCCACGCTCTGTTATTTGTTCACCAAGCCACATTATAAAAGCAGTTCCTGCAGTTAGTGTTACCATCGTTAGGAAAATAAACATCCACCCAGGATTTAAAACCAACCCGCTTTTTTGAAGCCCTTGTGCTATCATGAAACTTTGAACTAATGCAAGGACAACCGTTGCCTGCCTTGTATATCTTGTAATTATTCTTCTCCCAGCTTCCCCCTCTTTTTTTAGTGCAGCAAGTGCTGGAAAAAGTGGAGTCATAAACTGAATAATAATTGAAACTGTAATGTACGGCATTATTCCAAGAGTAAAAATTGAAAAGTTTTCAAACGAACCACCTGAAAACATGTTGATAAGACCGAAAACCGTTCCATCTGCTGAACCATTTTCTCCGAATCCCAATCTCGCTCTTAACGATGAAACATCAACCCCAGGAGTAGAAACAAAAACTCCTAATCTATAAACAGCAAGCATCAATAAAGTAAAAAGAAATCTCTTCTTTAATTCGGGGATATTGGTTTTTATTATATCTCCTAGCGAACCCATCGTGGCCATATCAATATATCCTTTCTAAAAACTACTAAACAAATCTTTAATACAGAACATCTTATACAATTTTATACAATATAAAAAGCCAAAAAAATATAAGAAAAACATAATAAAAAAGCTAATAAATAAATTCTTCAAAAATTTTTAAGAATCTACTTATTAGCTTTTTAATTCATTCATAGTAATCTACAAAAAATTTTTAAAGATTAAAAAACTTTCAATCTAAAATTATAATAACTCTACTGTTCCCCCTGCCTTTTGAACTTTTTCTAAAGCAGATTTGGTAATAGCATTAAGTCTAACAGTTAAATTTTTTGTAAGATCTCCTGTCCCTACAAGTTTAAAACCTGCCTTTTGTGACAAAGAACATTTAAAACCCAATTGATATAACAATTCCATATCGACAACTGTTCCATTTTCTAGTTGCTCTAGGTCACTACATTTAATTAGAGAATATCTATTTGTCCCATCAATTTGTTTTTTTGATTTAAAACCAATATTAGGCAATCTTCTATAAAGAGG
The DNA here is from genome assembly GCA_964534945.1 of uncultured Bdellovibrionales bacterium. Taxonomy (GTDB): domain Bacteria; phylum Bdellovibrionota_C; class UBA2361; order UBA2361; family CAKMMH01; genus CAZHFA01. The sequence goes on from CAZHSB010000018.1 coordinate 18,901, forward strand.
CATTTGACCGCCCTCAAATCTTGGAGAAACTCCACCACCTGAACGAGCATTTTGTCCTTTCTCTCCTCTACCACTTGTACGGCCCCAACCACAAGCATTTCCTCGTCCGACTCTCTTTCTATTTTTCTTCGAACCACGAACTGGTGCTAGGCTCGACAACTCAATGCTAGATAATTTCATCAGTCAACTCCTTTTTCTCTAATTAAAAATCTAATTTTTCAACAGTAATCAAATGTTGAACTTTATTTATCATTCCATAAATACAATTATTAAATGAATGCTCTTTTTTAAGTCCTGCTCTTCCAAGCCCTAATGCTTTCAAAGTATCGACTACATCTTTAGTCTTTCTTCCAGAACCACGAACTTGAGTAATAAGTATTTTTTGTCCTTCCCTTAATTCCATTTCGAACAATCTCCAAAAATTTTTTAATCTTAAAAACTAATAAGCTTCGTAACCAAGCTCTTCAATGCTTTTGCCTCTTAACGATGCAATATCTTCTGGCTCATCTAAATTTAACAATCCATTAAGAGTTGCTTGTAGAATATTCTGAGCAGAATTACTTCCAATACATTTTGTTCTAATATCTTGGATTCCTGCAAGCTCAACAATAGCACGAACAGAAGAACCTGCGATAACTCCAGTACCAGGTCTTGCGGGCTTTAACACTACTTTTGATGAACCATACGTTCCAATAATATCATGAGGAATTGTTAAACCTTTTAAAGGAACTTTAACAATATTTTTCTTTGCCGCATCAGAAGCTTTTCTAATTGCTTCTGGAACCTCAGCAGCTTTTCCTAAACCAAATCCAATATGTCCTTGTCCATCTCCAGTAACAACTAGTGCACTAAAGCTAAAACGTCTTCCTCCACTAACAACCTTAGCTACACGACTTACAGAAACTGTCTTATCTTTCAATTCACCACAAGCTCCCATCGGTACTCTCTTAGATTGTATTAATTTAGCTATTGAACTCATCTCTTTCTCTATCCTTTGTTATATAATAAAAATGAAATTTCATTTTACATCTCGTGAAAATAGAATCACAAAAATATAAATTAAATTTGTACTCCCCCTGCTCTTAACCCTTCAGCCAAAGCCTTAACTCTACCAGAATAAATATAACCATTACGATCAAAAACCATTGTCGCAATATTCTTCTCTAAAGCTTTTTTTGCCAAAACTTTACCTAAACTATAAGCAGCGCAAATGCTCTTTGTGCTCTTTGAATCATTATGAAGAAAATCTCCTTTAACATCTACAACCCCAGCCATTACATCTTTATCTCTTGTAGATGCACTTAATAAAGTCTTCCCTTGAACATCACAAATAACTTGAGCATATGTAAACTTTGAGCTTCTAAAAACACTTATTCTTGGTCTTTCAGAAGTCCCAGAAATAATTTTTCTAATTTTTAATTTGCATCTTTCTCTTGATGTTAATTTTTCTTTTTTACTTTGTATTGCCATTTTTCTTACCTTTTACTTTTTACCTGTTTTACCAGCTTTTCTTCTAACAACCTCTCCCTTATAACGAATACCTTTTCCTAAGTATGGCTCAGGAGGTGCAACTTTTTTTATCTTAGCTGCAAAATTTCCCACAAGTTGTCTATCAATAGATTCTAATGTGATATCAGTCTTGTTAACTACGCAGGTAACTCCTTGTGGAACAGGAACTTTGACTTCATGAGAAAATCCAACAGACAAACACACTGTATTTCCGTCCATCTTTACGGTATATCCAACGCCTTGAAGCTCAAGCTCTTTCTTCCATGGAGTAACTACACCTAACACCATATTATGGATAATTGCTCTTGTTGTTCCCCAAAAAGCATCTTTTTCAGGATTCACACAACTAACGATTAACTCCCCATTATCCTGCTTAACCTCAATTCCATGAGGATACGAATGACTTAATGTTCCTTTCGGACCCGTAATAGAAACTACATTATCATTAATCTCCGCTTTTACAGCAGAACCCAAACTAACTGGTTGTTTCCCTATTCTTGACATTTAACACCTTAAAATAAAAAAAACTAACTAATATAAGCTAAAATCTCACCACCAATTCCTTTTTGACGAGATTCATAATCAGAAATTACACCTTGAGAAGTAGAAATAATTGCCATTCCTAAACCACAATGTACCTTAGGAATATCTGTTGCATTCGCATAAACTCTACAACCTGACTTACTAACTCTCTTACAATTTTTTATAGCAGGTCTTCCTGTAGAAGAATATTTTAACATTACTTCAAACTCATCAAATTTATTGTTCTTATCCTTTTCTGTAGAATAAGAATAAATAAATCCTTCTTTTATTAATAAATCTAAAATACTTCTAGTAAGTTTTGAGTGCCTTACCCTTACAGTTTTATGCTGTCTTGCATGTGCATTTTTTATTCTTACTAATAAGTCTGCAATTGGATCTAGTACCATTTTATATTCTCTTTTTAATATTAATTAATTTACCAACTAGCCTTAGTAACACCTGGAAGCATTCCTTGATGTGCTAACTCTCTAAGACATATACGACAAAGTTTAAATTTTCTATATACAGAGCGTGGACGTCCACATCTTTGACAACGTGTATATTCACGAACCTCAAATCTTTGCTTTTTATTACATTTTTCTATAAGCGATTTTTTTGCCACTTTTTATCTCCATTTTTTGGCGTAAATAATTTTAAAAGCCTTTTTGTAATTTACTAGTTACGGAAAGGCAACCCTAAAAGTTGTAAAAGCATTAAAGCTTCAGAATCTGTCTTTGCTGTTGTAACAAATGTCACATCCATACCTCTAATCTTATCTAGCTTTTCTACTTCTATTTCAGGAAAAACAATTTGTTCTTTTAAACCAAAATTATAATTTCCCCTTCCATCAAAAGATTTTTTTGAAATACCTCTAAAGTCACGAACTCGAGGAAGAGCAACCGAAATAAGTCTATCAAGAAAACTATTCATTCTACTCTTTCTTAAAGTTACCATACAACCAATTGGCATTCCCTCTCTTAACTTAAAATTGGAAATTGATTTTTTAGCTTTAGTAATAATTATTTTTTGACCTGAAATTTTTTCCATTGCGTATTTAGCATATTCTACAGCCTTTGAATTTTGAACTGCCTCACCTAAACCGCAACTTAAAATTATTTTTTCTAATCTTGGAACTTGCATCGAAGACGAATACTTAAATTCTTTCATTAAAGCAGGAACCACTTCTGTTTCATATTTTTTAGCTATTCTATCCATTTTTCCTCAAAATAAAAAAATCCTTTAGATTTGAACAAATTCTTTTGTCGTAGGATCTAAATATCCACGAACTTTTTTCCCATCTTCCAAAACTTTCTTAGAAAGTCTTACAGGCTTACTGATTTTCTGAGCGTAGTACATAACATTAGATATGTGCATTGCTCCTTCTTTTACAAGCCTTTGAGCAGGTTTTGTAGGACCTAGTTGCTTTTGATGCTTTACTATAAAGTTAATACCCTCAACTACAACCCTATCATTTCCAACAAACTTTAAAATTTTTCCCGTTTTTCCTTTGTTTTCTCTTTTCTTACCACTTCCGCCAGCAATCACCATTACGGTATCTCCAACCTTAAGTGATGTTCTTATTCTTTTTACCAATGCCATTTTTCTATCCTCTTATCAAAGCTTAAAAATTACAATACCTCTGGAGCCAAAGACACAATCTTCATAAATTTTTTAGCACGAAGCTCTCTTGCAACAGGTCCAAAAATACGAGTCCCTAAAGGTTCATTTGTTTTTTTGTCCACCAATACTGCTGCCGTTTCATCAAACTTAATATAAGAACCATCTGGCCTTCTTACATTTTGTCCAACTCTCACAATAACAGCTCTATGAATAGCACCTTTCTTTATCTTGGTGTTTGGAACTGCTTCTTTTATAGAAACAACCACTATATCACCAATAGAAGCATATCGTTTTTTTGAACCTCCTAATACTTTTATACAAGAAAGTTCTTTTGCACCTGAATTATCAGCAACATTTAATCGAGATTTTACCTGTATCATCTATATTCCCTTTTTTATTTCTACTTTGCTCTTTCTACAATTTCTTGAACTGCCCAATGTTTTCTTCTACTAAGCGGTCTTGTCTCTACAATTCTTACAGTATCACCAATATTGCAAGAATTATCTTTATCGTGCGCAAGATACTTAATAGTCTTTTTTATGTATTTACCATAAGGCTTTGTTTTAGTATGTCTTGTAATAGCAACCGAAATCGTTTTGTCCATTTTGTTGCTAACAACTATACCAATACGAAGTTTTTGGTTTCCTCTCTGTTCTAAATTATTTTCCGTAGTCATTTTTTTTCCTTAACACAAAAATCTTTTACTATATAAATTATTCTTCACTCTTTTTTGTCAAAAAAGTTTTTACCCTTGCCAAGTTCTTTTTAGCTAAAGATACTTGATGACTTTTATCAAGTTGTGCAGTAGCAATGCGAAATCTATATTTCATTATTTCTTCTTTTAACTTCATTTCCCTTTCTTTAAGCTCTTCTTTGCTTAATGAACGAAGCTCATCATTATACTTATCACTTTTCATTTAAACTCCCTTTTTTCTTATAAAAGATTACCACTTCTTGCTATTACTTTACACTTCAAAGGAATTTTAGCTGCTGCTCTACTTAATGCCCCTAATGCTACATCTCTTGTAACACCAGTAACTTCGAATAAAAGCTTGCCTGCTCGAACTTCTGCGACCCACTGTTCAGGAGCTCCTTTTCCTTTACCCATACGCACTTCGGCTGGCTTTGAAGTCAAAGGCTTGTCTGGAAAAATTTTAATCCAAAGCTTTCCACCACGTTTCATATGACGATTAACCGCAACTCTTCCTGCCTCGATTTGTCGTGCAGTAATCCACCCAGGTTCTAAAGCTTTTAATCCATAATCTCCAAAAGCAAGATCACATCCACGCGTTTCAACGCCATGCAAATGGCTAACCTGCTTCATCTGCTTTCTATATTTTGGTTTCTTTGGTTGTAACATAACACACTCATTCCGAAAAAACTTTATCGATGAAAAACATCAATAAAAAACTTTTAATAAACAAACTTAAAAAATATAACTTACTTCTTATAATTGCATTGCCTCAACAGGAGCAGATTCGGTCTTAGAATATTTCTCACCTTTAAAAATCCACACCTTTATTCCAATAACACCATAAGTCGTATTTGCTCTTGCAGTAGCATAATCGATTTCAGCTCTAAGAGTATGAAGAGGAATTCTACCATCTTTATAATGCTCAGTTCTCGCTATATCCGTACCATTTAAACGACCACCAACTGCAATCTTTATCCCTTCTGCCCCCATTCTCATTGCCTTATTAATAGCATCTTTTGCAACTCTTCTATAGTTAGCTCTTTTCTCTAACTGAATAGCCACACTCTCCGCTACTAACTGAGCGTTCATATCAGGTTTTCTTGCTTCAATAATGTTCAATACAACATCTTTTCCAACAATCTGCTTTAAATGTTTTCTAAGATCTTCTATATCCTTACCTTTCTTACCAATAACAAGACCTGGTTTTGCACTATGAATGTTAAGCTTCATTCTAGTCTCAGTTCGTTCAATTTCGATTTTTGCAATGCCTGCAGTATATAACTTAGACTTTACATATTTTCTAACTTTCTCATCTTCATCAACAAACTTAGCAACATTGCCAATTGAAAACCACTTTGAAAGCCAGCTTTCTATGATACCAATACGCAATCCTCTTGGATTTACTTTTTGCCCCATGTATTTTTTCCTAAACAATTAAGCTTAACCTTAAAACAATCAAGATTGAAGCTAAAACAATTTACACAAAAACGAAGATTTAATCAAACCCTCGCGCACGAATTTTTCTTGAAAAATTCAAAAAAATCGAAAACTTCCCACAAGCTTTAATTAGTTCCTAAAGAAATTGTAATATGAGAAGATCTCTTCAAAATACGACTTGCCGAACCTCTTGCTCTTGGCATAAATCTTTTTAAAGTTTTTCCCATATCAACATAAACCTGCTCAACTATAAGGTTATCAATATCAACATTGCTAATATTTTTAGCATTTGATATCGCTGATTTAAGAACAGACGATGTTATAAATGCAGATTTTTTAGGCAAAAAAGCTAATGTCTGCAAAGCATCACTTACATTTTTTCCCCTAATCATATCTGCAGCCAGCCTTAACTTTCTTGGAGATATTCTAACTCCCTTTAGCGTAGCTGACGAAACTGAATTATTTAAATTACTTCCCATAATATTTCCGCCTAATTAAATTACTTCTTACCTTTACTCGTATGACCATTATATGTACGTGTAGGAGAAAACTCACCTAATTTGTGACCAACCATATTGTCAGTTACAAATATAGGAAGAAATTTTCTTCCATTATATACTGCAAAACTAAGACCTATCATTTCTGGTAAAATAGTAGATCTTCGTGACCAAGTTTTTATCGGTCCTTTATGCGTACCATCTTTTGCTCTATTAACCCACTTCATTAAGTGCTCATCAACGAATGGACCTTTTTTAAGAGATCTTGGCATTTTTAATTATCCTCCAAAAAATAACGTTACTTAGCTGAACGTCTTCTTACTATAAATTTATTTGTCCTCTTATTTACTCTTGTCTTATAACCCTTAGTTGGTTTTCCCTTAGGTGTACAAGGATGTCTTCCACCTGAAGACCTACCTTCACCACCACCCATTGGGTGATCAACTGGGTTCTTTGCAACACCTCTTGTATGAGGTCTTGCATTTAACCATCTAGCACGACCTGCTTTTCCAAGATCTATGTTTTTATGCTCTGCATTTCCAATAACTCCGATGGTTGCATAACATTCACCAAAGATCTTTCTAAGTTCTCCAGAAGGCATTTTTACTAAACAATATAAACCTTCCTTACCAACCAATTGTGCAGCAGTTCCAGCAGATCTTACAAGTTTTGCTCCTGCACCAACCTTTAATTCAATATTATGAATTTGCTGACCTACAGGAATGTTCTTAAGCTTTAAACAATTTGCTAATCTTACATCTGCGCTTTCTCCACTTACTACTTGATCTCCAACTTTTAATCCATTTGGAGCTAATATATAAGCTTTTTCTCCATCTGCATAATGCAAAAGAGCGATTCTCGCGCTACGATTTGGATCATACTCCAAAAACGCAACCTTAGCAGGAACGCCATATTTTCTTCTTTTAAAATCAATGATTCTATAAAGTTTTTTATGTCCGCCACCCTTATTGATATTTGTAAAACGACCATAGTTATTTCTACCTGATGTATTTTTCTTGGAAGAAACCAAAGCCCTCTCAGGTCTTTTATTAGTTAATTCAGAAAAATCAGCAACAGTATAATTTCTTCTAGATGGTGTTACTGGTTTAAATTTCTTTAATGTCATTTTCTATACCCACTTAATTTATTTTAATAAACAAAAAATTGCTTATAAACATAATTACAAAAATTACAATCCTTCAACGATACTATCAATCTTATCTCCCTCTCTAAGAGTTACATAAGCTTTTTTATATTTTACAGTACGTCCCGTTCCTTTCATCGTCCTTTTAGTCTTACCTTGATAATTGCAAGTTCTAACATTATCAACCTTAACACTAAAAAGTCTTTCGATTGCTTCCTTAACTTGTATTTTAGTAGATGTAGTACCTACACAAAAAACATAAGTATTTCCATTCTTCCCCATATCTGTTGTCTTCTCAGTAAGCAAAGGAAACTTTATTACATCATAATCATTTAATTTAGGAGCTTTTTCATTAGCCATTTTTATCTTGCCCTTTTACCTTTAAAACATTTATGCTTTTACTCTTTCTTCTAACAACGCAACTGCTTCTTTTGTGCAAATTAAAACTTTATGTTTTAATAAATCATAAACATTTACACCATCAACAGGCAACGTTAAGATTTTTTGAAGATTTGAAGATGCCTTTAAAAGATTTTCATTTTCAACTTTATCTATAATTGCAACTCCTCTTTTTTCTAGATCTTCCTTAGCAATTTTTAAGTTATTAAAAACTTCAACTAATCCTTTAGTCTTATAAGAATCTAATTCTAATGAATCTAGCACAAATAAATTCTTATCGTTAGCCTTGCTTGTTAAAACAGAAGCCAATGCTTGTCTTCTACTTCTCTTTGAAAGCCTAGTTTCGTAATCTCTTGGTTTTGGACCATGACAAACTCCACCGCCAACCCATACAGGAGAAGTATTACTTCCTGAACGCGCAGTACCACGACCTTTTTGCTTCCATGGTTTCCTACCACCACCAGAAACCTCAGCTCGCGTTTTTGTACAATGAGTTCCTGCTCTTCTTTTTGCCAATTGCCAAACAACTGTCTGATGAACAAGATCATTACATATCTTAGCACCGAAAACTTCTGAATCTAAATCAATGCTTCCGACAATCTCACCTGCAATATTATGTATATCATATTGTAAAGCTTCCACGACCAATCACCTCTTTTATATTCTAAAAACTTCTTTTAAGCAGCCTGTCTTTTACAAGCTTTCTTCACAGCATTTTTAATAACAACCATTCCACCTTTAGCTCCAGGAACGGCACCTTTAACCATTATAAGATTTTTTTCAATATCGATTGCAACAACTTTCAAATTTTGTGTTGTTACAGTTTCTGATCCCATATGACCAGGAACACGCGTATTCTTCCAAACCTTACCAGGTTTTGCTCTATTACCTATTGAACCGACATTCCTTTCATGCTCATGAGTACCACGAGTAGCAGGTTGACCTTTCATATGATATTTTTTTACAACACCAGCAAATCCTTTACCTTTCGAAATTCCAGTGATATCAACAAAAGTTCCTTCAGCAAAAAGATCTTTTACTAAAACTTCTGCACCAACTGTTAATTTAGAAAGATTGTTTCCTTCCGTAAATCTTAATTCACGAACATGTTGAAATGCTCCCTTTTCGGCCTTCGCAAAATGTCCCATAAGTGGTTTATTCACATTCTGTGACTTCTTTGCCTGAAAACCAAACTCAACAGCTTGGTATCCATTTTTTTCAATACTCTTCACACTAAGGACATAGCAAGGTCCTGCCTCTATTAATGTAACAGGGACACAATGTCCTTGCTCATCAAAAATCTGAGTCATTCCTACTTTCTTCCCTAATAACCCATCTTGGTAAATTTTCTTTGTTGTCATTAAATAACTCCCGTACTATGCGTACCTTTGCAACTCTAAAATTAGCAAACTTTAATATAAAATTTCTATTGTTTAATTCTTACATCTACTCCAGTTGATAGCTCCAACTTTCCTAACTCATCAGTCGTTTGTTGCGTTGGTTCTAAAATATCTAAAAGCCTTTTATGTGTTCGCACTTCAAACTGCTCTCTTGATTTTTTATCAACAAAAGTTGAACGATTAACAGTATATCTTTCTACTTTAGTGGGAAACGGTATTGGACCAACTATTCTACCACCTGTTCTTCTTACAGCAGACACAATCTCTTGAACAGTTGCATCTAATAGCTTGTGGTCATACCCTCTCAAACTGACTCTAATTCTTCTATTGTCTATCATACTTATTTGATCCTATTTTAATCTTTTTAAGATCTTAAAGGTGAGTGATAAAAATCACTCACCAAATTTAAATTACTTTATAATCTCAGTTACAACTCCTGAACCAACAGTTCTTCCACCTTCTCTAATAGCGAAACGAACTCCCTTTTCCATAGCAATTGGCTGATGAAGCTCTATTTCCAAAGTGATATTATCACCAGGCATAGCCATATCAGTCCCTTCTGGAAGCTTGATTGAACCTGTAACATCTGTTGTTCTAAAATAAAATTGAGGTCTATATCCCGAGAAGAATGCTTTATGACGTCCACCTTCTTCTTTCTTTAAGATATATGTTTCAGCTTTAAATTGAACATGTGGTGTAATTGAACCTGGTTTAGCCAAAACTTGTCCACGCTCAACATCATTTCTCTTAAGACCACGAAGAAGAAGTCCAACATTATCTCCTGCTTCACCATAGTCTAATGTCTTTCTGAACATTTCAACACCAGTAACAACTGTCTTGCTTGTTGGATGTAATCCAACAATTTCTAACTCATCACCAACACTTACTTTACCACGTTCAATACGTCCTGTAGCAACTGTTCCACGACCTTCAATTGAAAATACATCTTCAACTGGCATCAAGAATGGTTGATCAACAGCTCTTTGTGGAACTGGAATGTACTCATCTAATGTTTTTAACAATTCATCAATGCTTCCAATACCAACAGGGCTTTCTTCACCATTTAATGCTTTTAAAGCAGATCCTTTAATGATTGGAGTTGTGTCTCCTGGGAATCCATATTCATTTAATAGATCACGAACTTCCATTTCAACTAAATCTAACAACTCAGCATCATCAACGATATCAACCTTGTTCAAAAACACAACGATGTAAGGAACACCTACTTGACGAGCAAGTAAGATATGCTCTCTTGTTTGTGGCATAGGACCATCAGCTGCACTTACTACTAAGATTGCACCATCCATTTGTGCAGCACCTGTAATCATGTTCTTAACATAGTCAGCATGCCCTGGGCAGTCTACGTGTGCATAGTGACGATTTGCAGTCTCATACTCTACGTGAGCAGAAGCAATCGTTACTGTCTTTGCAGCATCACGAACTGTTCCACCTTTAGCAATATCTGAATAAGATTTTGCTTTAGCTAACGCACGCTTTGCTTGTGTATTAACAAGTGCTGCTGTCAATGTCGTTTTTCCATGGTCTACGTGCCCAATGGTCCCCACGTTGACATGGGGTTTCGTTCTTGCATATTTCTCTTTTGCCATATTAAACTCCTGTTAAGTTAACAAAAATACAAACAACTGAGCGATTGCAAGCAAAATGCTTTTGACCATGGCAATACACTCAAAAATTAATTTACAATAGAAAAAAACTTTCTATTTTTTTCTACTTTATTATCCCTTCTGCAACCTGTGCTGGCACTGGTGCATAATGAGAATACTCCATAGAATAACTTGCTCTTCCTTGAGAGCCAGATCTAAGATCTGTTGCATATCCAAACATCTCAGATAATGGAACTTCTGCATCTACAATCGTAGCTCCAGATCTAGGCCCCATTCCCATAATTTTTGCTCTACGTCTATTTAAATCTCCAACAATATTGCTTGAAAATTCATCAGGCGTTACAACTTCTACTTTCATTATCGGTTCTAATAGCGTCATTCCAGATTTTCTTGCTGCTTCTTTTACGCAAATTGAACCTGCTATTTTGAAAGCCATTTCACTTGAGTCAACATCGTGATAACTTCCATAATATAACGCAACCTTAAGATCTATCATAGGATATCCTGCCAAAACTCCACCTTTTAAAGCCTCCTCAACACCTGATTTGACAGCTGGAATATATTCTTTAGGAATAACCCCTCCCTTAATCTCGTCTACAAACTCAAAACCACTTCCTGGTTCCAATGGCTCCAAACGAAGGAATACATGACCATATTGTCCACGACCACCTGATTGTTTAGCATATTTAAATTCATGTTCAACTTTTTTGTTGATTGTTTCTCTATATGCAACCTGTGGTTTTCCAACATTTGTTTCTACATTAAATTCTCTCTTTAATCTTTGCACTATAACATCAAGATGAAGTTCTCCCATTCCTGCAATTGTTGTTTGGCCAGACTCTGAATCTGTGCTTACATACAATGAAGGATCTTCTTTTGAAAGCTTCATTAAAGCTATTCCCATATTTTCTTCATCTGCTTTTGTTTTTGGCTCAATTGCAATTTTAATAACTGGTTCTGGAGAAGAAATTGTTTCAAGTAAAATTGGATGTTCTTGTGGACAAAGTGTATCACCAGTGATAGTTTCTTTTAAACCAACAGCTGCACCAATTTCCCCTGCTCCAAGTTCCTTTAACTCTTCTCTTGTACTTGCATACATTCTTAAAATACGTCCAACTCTTTCTTTTTTATCCTGAGTTGCATTATAAATACCAGAACCTGCAATTAGCTTTCCAGAATAAATTCTAAAGAAAGTTAAAACACCAACATATGGATCTGTAATAATTTTAAAAGCTAATGCAGAAAATGGCTCATCTTCATCTGCATGCCTTACGATTTCTCCTGCATCAGGATTTCTTGGATCTACACCATGAATTGGAGGTACATCTAATGGAGATGGCAAATATTCAATTACACCATCTAACATTGGTTGAACACCCTTATTCTTGAATGAACTTCCTCCGAAAACTGGGAAAAATTTCATTGCCAATGTTCCTTTTCTGATAGCTTGCTTTAACTCTTCTTCAGAAATTTCTTGTCCGTCCAAAAACTTTTCCATTAAAGCATCATCAA
>CAZHSB010000019.1:0-29918 GCA_964534945.1 uncultured Bdellovibrionales bacterium
AGGGTTTGCGCTCATTTCATTCGCGCTTAACCCTGGGCTGGGTTGTATGGCGTTTTCAACGCAGGCGCAGTAGCACACTACGTTCATTGGCTCGCCCTTTCAGGGCAACAAAAATTTTGAAAAGAATAAAAAAGGCAATGCATTAAATCGAATGATAAATTTTAGGGTAGATATATAGTCCATCAAGGTGTGAACTCCAAAAAAATGATTCAAAATTATATCAACAATATTTGTAATGTTTTTTCCCAGTGAAAAGCATCTCTTTTTTAATGTATAATTTTAAATTCTAAATTAATGAAATACAAAGATTGATAGATAAATTTTTAAACAAAAACAAGTTGAATTTTATTTACTCACTATATATACATTTGGCATTAAGAATTTTGCATTACTAAAGTGAAGAAGTACAATGAAATATAATATTTTTATCTTCATTATCTCCAAACTCAAGGACCCCTTTTAAACAGTCCTTTCCCTCAATCCTTAAAACGGCATCTATTTTTTCATCTTTATCTAAAATAATCTTATCTCCCCTTTTCATCGATAATAAAGAATCTAAACTTAAATCAATCGTGCCTATAAAAAGCTCACCCTTTATATTGGTACTTTCCTTTTGATTATCCATAAAATCCCCCCCCCTAATATCATCAATAGTTAAAATTATTTTATTATTTGCTTTCAAAAAATTACAAAAAATATTTTTCTCTAAACATCCTATATTAAAAACGATATCGTTTGATGGAAAAAGTTTGTAAATATTATTAGATACTTTTGAATAATTTTTAATTTTAATTGCAACTTGCTTAGTTAAAATAATCTCTTTTACCTCTTTCCCATCATCTAACATTTCCCTGCTTAATACCTCGAATTTGCTTGTTGTCGCAAAAGATAATCTCTTGTCATTATATAAAAATTCTTCTTGAAAAATTGGAAATGAATTTTGAAAATCAAAAACTCTTTTTATGTTCACTCCTTGCTGATTTAATTTTATTACTGATTTACAAACATTAATTTCATCGTCTAATGAAATCTTATCCTCAAAAACAATTGCAAAATATTGACCATCAAAATTAAAAATCATTTTTAAAGATTCTGGGTTATATTTCTTTCTAACATTTAGAAAAGAAATTTTAGAAGAGAAAAACACGCCTAGAAAAGCGATGATATCGTCTCTTTCTTCCTTTTTCATATATCCAAAATCAATCTTTGCTTTCATAAGATATTTTTGTATCAATTATCATTTGTCTTTTAAAAGATTCTGGTAATGTCACAAAATCTTTTAAAAAACTTTGTATTTTTTCCGCATCTTGTTTTTCATATAACAATTCAAAATCTTTCATTTCAGAAATAAACATTAATAATGCTTGTTTATAAATCCAACTAGACTTCATTTGCTAATCATTGAAATTGTTTTTACTAAATTTAATTTTCTACTATTAATTTTTTTCCTACATAAAACCACAAGAAAAAAACAAGCTACCACCCCGACCAAAGAATATAAATATTTTTGTATCCCCTTTAAAAAAGAAACAAAAGAAAAACTGCTTGAAAAATCTTCTTGAGTATTATTATCAAATTCAGATGAAATAATTAAATTACTTTCTGCATCTTTTGAATGTGACATTTTAATTCTTGAAATTACTATTGAAACATCTTCTTTCTTTATTCCCGATGCGCCACTTATAATCGATTTTATCTGTGATTCATTAAAAATCTCATCTTCATTTACAACCATCAAAACCCCTGCAGAATTTTTATTTTCATTTTCTTTCCTTAATCCTAAAAGATCATCTTTTTTTACATTTAAATGAACTCTCGCATCAAATACTCCATTTAATGTCAATAATGTTTTCTCTAATTCTGCAGATAATGCTCTTTCATAATAAAAATCTTTTTCTTTATTAGAACCAAGAAGTGATGAGCCCTCCTTTTTAATTGTACTTGTATCTTTTAAAAGTCTTTTTGAATCAAGAAGTAAAATGGCTTTCACAAAATCTTTCTTTTCTACATTTAATGTCCATTTTAAATCAGTTTGTAAAATTTTCTCTCCCTCTATTCCCTCACTATTTAATATTCCAATCAATCTATTGGCCTCAATCTCCGTTAAATTATGCAAAAGCGATTCTTCGCATGCCGAAAAAAACAATAAAAAACAGAAAAAAATTTTTCTTAAATTATTCTTCATGTAATATTACCTCCAATTTTTCTATTGCTTTTGCATGTAATCTCGCAATCCAAGATTTTGAATGTTGTTTAAGTATTTTCGATATCTCTAAAAAGGTTTTATCTTTAAAATAATATTGCTCTATGATTAGCTTTTCTTTGGGAGGCAATTTCTTTATAGCTTCATGTAATCGTCTATATTGTTCTTTGGCAAGTAGCGCATTCTCAGGAATTTCTTCTTCTTTAGCAACTTTAGAATTTATCGCCTCATCTGCATTACCTAATTTAAAAACCAATGCACCTTTTGAAACTAAATCAAAGATTTTTGCTATTTTTTCGTCTTCTTTGTCTTCTTTTCTAATATTTAAAACATTCCCATCTAATGACGCTACTGCCGAATAACATTTTACAAGCTTATGGTATCTATCATTAACATGAGTATTTTTCCTTAATGTATCAATTATGGCCCCACGCACTCTGTAAAAAGCAAAAGCTTTAAATGGCACTCCACAATTATCCCCTTTATACCTCATTGCAGCATCTAACAATCCTATATATGCTGATGATTTCGCCTCCTGATAAGAATTATTATCTAAGTGCATTTTTGCAGTAAGCTTCCTTGCGATTTCTTCTGCAAAATCAATATATTTTTCTACAAGCTGATTTGTACTTAAAGATGCTTCCGTCATAATTCTTGTGTCATTTTTTAATTTTTATCGTATTATTTCATTTCCACACAACATCGTCCTAAAATAATATCGAAAATAAATATAAAAAGTTTCCTAAAACAGATAAAATTATAAAAAATTTTACTACGTTGAAAAAATACAGGTTTTGTATATAATTTTAAAGGTTATCTATTTAAAAAAAAGGAAAAAATGGAAGAAAATACAAGAAAAGTCTCAAATTTTATTAAAGATATTATTGAAGATGACCTAGAAACAGGAAAACATACAAAAATCATTACAAGATTTCCCCCCGAACCCAATGGTTATCTTCATCTTGGGCACGCAAAATCAATCTGCTTAAATTTCGGCATAGCAAAAACTTATAATGGTCAATGCAATTTAAGATTCGATGATACAAATCCAGTAAAAGAAGATATGGAATATATTAATTCTATAAAAGAAGATATTAAATGGCTTGGATTTTCTTGGGATAACGAGTTTTACGCATCTGATTATTATGAACAATTATATGCTTGGGCAGAAGAATTAATTCAAAAAGGCTTGGCATATGTTTGTAGTTTAACCCCAGATCAAGTAAGAGAATATAGAGGGACGTTTACAACTCCTGGAAAACCAAGCCCAGATAGAGATAGAAGTATTGAAGAAAATTTAGATCTTTTTAGAAGAATGCGCGCAGGAGAATTTGAAGATGGAAAGTATACACTTCGCGCTAAAATTGATATGAGTTCTCCAAATATAAATTTAAGAGATCCTGCCATCTATAGGATAAAACATGCTCATCACCCAAGAACAGGCGATGATTGGTGCATCTATCCAATGTATGATTTCACACATGGAGAATCCGATGCAATTGAACATATCACTCACTCTATTTGCACATTAGAGTTTGAAGATCATAGGCCACTTTATAATTGGTTCGTTGAACATTTGAGTGTTCCATCTAAACCAAGGCAAATTGAGTTTGCAAGATTAAATCTTACTTTCACTGTCATGAGTAAAAGATATTTATTGTCTCTTGTAAAAAATGGCATAGTCTCAGGTTGGGACGATCCAAGAATGCCTACAATATCAGGAATTAGAAGAAGAGGATTTCCAGCAAAGGCAATAAGAAATTTTTGTGAACTTATTGGCGTTTCAAAGGCAGATAGCACAGTTGATTATGAACTACTAGAGCACTGTATTCGAGATATATTAAATAAAGAATCACAAAGAAAAATGGCAGTGCTAGATCCTATAAAACTTATTATTGAGAATTATCCTGATGATCTTATAGAAGATATCGAAGCTGATAATAATCCTGAAGATCCAAGTGCAGGCACAAGATTTGTAAAATTTTCAAAAGAACTTTATATAGAAAGAGAAGATTTTGAAGAAAATCCTCCCAAAAAATGGTTTAGATTAGCTATAGGAAAAGAAGTACGACTAAAACATAGCTATTATGTAACGTGTAAAAGCGTTGTTAAAGATGAAAACGGAAATATCACAAGTGTTATTTGTACATATGATCCAGAAACTAAAGGAGGTTCATCTCCAGATGGAAGAAAAGTTAAAGGAACCATTCATTGGGTTTCAATAAAATTTGCTCTTAATGCTACAATAAATCTTTATGAACATTTATTTGTAAAAGAAAATCCTTATGATGTTCCTGAAGGACAAGATTTTACATCGAATTTTAATGAGCATTCTCTAACTATACTAAAAAATGTAAAAGTTGAAGAGTCTTTAGCTAATGCAAAACCATTAGATACTTTTCAATTTTTAAGAAAAGGCTACTATTGTTTAGATCTTGATTCTACAAAAGATAACCTAATTTTTAATAGGACTGTGTCTTTAAAAGATTCATTTTCAAAATGATAAGGATCTAGGCTACTTATTTTTTCTAGTTACTTTAACAAGTTCATCTATGAATTGTGTTACATCGGAAAATTCGCGGTAGACAGAAAGGAACCGAACGTAAGCTACTTTATCTATAAGTTTTAATTCGTTTATAACTAAATTTCCGATTTCTCCACTTGGAATTTCTTTTGAGAAATTAGCATAAAGAGAATTTTCAATACGTTCTATCATTTCATCGATTTGTTCGACACTTACAGGACGTTTTCTGCATGCAATTAAAATCCCAGAACGCAATTTTTCCCTATCAAAAACTTCTCTTCTAGAATCTTTTTTGACAACCATTGGAAGCGTTTTTTCGATCTTCTCATAAGTTGTAAATCTGAACTCACAATCTTGGCACACTCGTCTTCTTCTAATGGCATCATCACCATCACTTCTCGAGTCAATAACAGAAAGCCTTTCTGAACCACACTTAAAACATTTCATAAATTTAAAAGTTTTTATTTTTTATTAATTTTAATTCTTTGCAATTTTATAATCATATAAAGGATACAATCTTGCAAAACTTCTAACTTCCTCTCTAATGCCACTTATATCTCTGCCCTCTTTAGCCTCCATCAATGCTCTATTTATAAGCTGCGCTACTTTCATCATTTGATTTTCCCTCATTCCACGCGTCGTCAATGCAGGTGTTCCAATTCTAAGTCCACTACACACCGTTGGAGGAGTCGGGTCATAAGGAATTGTATTTTTATTTGCCGTTATTCCAACCGCATCAAGCCAATCTTGGGCGTCTTTTCCACTAATCCCCTTTGTCCTAAGATCTATGATAAACACATGAGAATCCGTTCCTCCCGAAACAATTTTATAGCCATCTTTTTGAAGATTATCTGCCAAAGCCCTTGCATTTTTTACAATTTGAATTCCATACTGTTTAAACTCATCTGACATCGCTTCTTTAAATGCAATTGCCTTTGCCGCAATTGTATGCATATGCGGACCACCTTGAATTCCTGGAAAAACAGACTTGTTAAGAATATTTCCATATTCTTTTTTAGCTAAAATCAAACCCGAACGAGGCCCTCTTAATGTTTTATGCGTAGTCGTTGTTACGACATCACAATATGGAAACGGTGATGGGTACGCTCCTGCAACAATAATCCCCGCATAATGAGCAATATCAGCAAACAAAATTGCCCCAACTTCATCCGCAATTTCTCTAAATTTTTTAAAATCAATAACTCTAGAATAAGCTGATGCTCCACACAAAATTAGCTTTGGTTTATTTTCAAGTGCTAATTTTCTTACCTCATCATAATCTATAAGTCCTGTATCTTCATTTACGCCATACGGAACTACATGATAATAACGACCAGAAAGATTCACTTTTAAGCCATGACTTAAATGTCCACCATGATCCAATTTCATTCCCATGAAAACATCATTTGGCTCTAAAAAAGCATTAAAAACTTCCGCGTTAGCCTGCGCTCCAGAATGAGGTTGAACATTTGCAAACTCTGCATTGAATAATTCTTTAGCTCTATCAATGGCAAGTTGCTCAATTTTATCCATAAACTCGCAACCACCATAATATCTTTTTTGTGGAAGCCCCTCGGCATATTTATTTGTTAGAATACTTCCACACGCCTCTAAAATAGCATCATCTACAAAATTCTCACTTGGAATTAACTCTAATCCCTCTTCTTGTCTTATAGTTTCTTTCTGTATAAGATCGTAAATTTCTGGATCAACTTCTTGTAAATGTGTTTGACGCGTTGCCATATTTTTTTTATTTCCAATATTCTAATAAAAAGGCATAAAAAAATGATAAAAAATTTAAAACGGCTCTTGAACTTTCAAGATGCCGTTTTAAAGGTCTAAAATCCATATAAGCTAGGATTTAAGCTTTTTTAGATTCGATGTAAGCTACAACGTCATCGACTTTTTGAATTTTTTCAGCTTCTTCATCTGGAATTTCAATATCATATTCTTCTTCTAAAGCCATAATCAATTCAACAATATCTAAAGAATCCGCGCCTAAATCTTCCACAAAAGATGCTTCAGGAACTACGTCCTCAGCAGCAACACCTAATTGGTCAACAATAATTTCTTTAACACGTGATGTAATCTCTTCTGATGCCATCTTTATTTTATCTCCTAATATAAACATCTTTCAAAAATAAAAAAATTAATACCCAGACTGCTAAATCGAAACATTTAGTGGTTCAAATATTTAATGATAATGAAAAATGTTTTTGTTATAAAAACTTACATTTCTTATGAAAACACATTCTCTATATTCTAAAAAAACTTTTACTATTTTTAAATAGAAAACACCTTCTTACAAAATGTAAAAACACTTGAAAGAGGATAAATTTATGAGGCATTTATTGCAATTACCTAGAGATATAAATTATTGCATTAATTTAAAAAAGCAAATATAACTATCTGTTTTTACTAAATAAAGCCAATCATTTCTATAGAATGTTCGTTCTATACAAGCTCAATTTCATCAATGATAGCTAAAACATCTTTTGTTTCTACAATTCTCAATAGATCATTCCATGGAACTTGTATTCCTACCCCTTTAGGTATCAAGACAACAGAGTGAAGAGGAACTCCGCTTATGTTTTCTTCAGTGTCGGTATCTTTATCAAGAGCGCTTGCGACTTCTATAACTTCAGCTAACAAACTATCTTGCATTTTTTCTTTACTTCCTTCAGGAAGATATAGCCCCCCATCTGTCATATTACTATTTTTATCTTTTATTACGCTTACAACGACTCTCATTCCAAGAGGACTAATCTTTTTTATTTTTTTCCCCTGTCTCCAATCAGAATAGTCAAAATCTTTTCTTGTTTTATTATTCAAAACTTTCTCCTAAAAATAAAAATAAGTAATGTTACAAAAACATATTTTATAGTAGCATACTTAATGTTTGTTTTAAAAGGAGAAGTTATGAGAAAATTATTTTTGATTTTTATTTTAGCTTTGTCTGCATGCGCAACTACTATGCCAACAGGAATAGTTTATACTGAGGTAAAATTACCAGTAAATGTGACATCTAACGGGCAAGCTTATGCTAGAATTGGTGTGGCAGAATGTAAAAGTGTAATGGGACTTGTGGCTTTTGGAGATTGTAGTATTGAAACAGCCAAGAAACAAGGTGGAGTTTCAAAAGTTTATCATGTAGATTGGGAAGCTCGTAGCGTATTAGGAATTCTTGGAGAATATCGTCTTGTCGTTTATGGTGAAGGCGAATAAATTCTTTAACAATTCTTTATTACATAATTTATAAAAAGCAAGACAATTCTTGTTAATCTTTTTATTGTTTTGCTTTTTATTTTTCTTAATTTTCTTTTTTATATAATCAAAATTTTCCTTTAATTGGTTTATTTCGCTTTGCTCTTCGTTGGTTGTTCTTCATTCTTGCGCTTTTTCGCATATCATCACAACGAAATTCAATAATAATTTAAATATTTCCTAGAAAACTGGCAAGTATTTTGCTTAGGTCTTAAGCGAATTGTTTTTTCTTTAAAGTTAAGGAAAAAATTTCCCATTTTTTATAAAAAGAGGAATTATATGAGATTAGAATCAGCACTTTATTCAAGTTCACAAGGTCTTAAAAGTTATGGAGATGCGTTATCTGTAGTTGGTGACAATGTATCAAATGCGAGCACAACTGGCTATAAAGCATCAAGAGCAGAGTTTTCAGATCTTCTTCCTGAGGGACTAGAACTTACCCAATCTGGCGCAGAAGAAGCCTCTGGAAATGGATCTTTAATAAGCGATGTGAAAACAGTTTTCGAGGGTGGAACTATTAAGTACACTGGCCGATCTCTTGATGCGGGGATCGATGGAAATGGATTTTTCATCTTATCAGATGGAACAAATACATATTATAGTCGAGCAGGAAATTTTTCATTAAGCAGTGATGGACATATTGAAAATTCTAGCGGATTAAAACTTCAAGGATATTTAGGTGATGACACAACTACCCTTTCCAATATCTCAATATCAGGTTTAAGTTTAACAGGAAAAGAAACGGCATCTTTAGGCATTTCTGGAAACGTTTCTTCAGAATCCGAAATAACCTCTGTAATTGAAAATCCGCAATCATTTTCTCAAATAAATTCTGCAGCATCTTTTATTGCAGGTGACATTACAGTTTTTGATAGCCTCGGCGCTAGTCACAGTTTGACGCTCGCTCTTTATAAAACAGACACAAATCAAATGACGGCACAAGCTTACATCGATGGAAGCGAAGCAGGTAAAGAAGCAGGTGTACCTGTAGCAGTTGGAAATCCTATAACATTAAATTTTAATTCCGATGGAACGCTTGCGACTGAAAATGCATCTTTGCAAATAAGTATTCCATACTCAAATGGAGCAGCTGCAGGAAATATAAATGTCGATTTATCAAATTTTACACAATATGCATCAACATCAGCTATATCTTCAATACAACAAGATGGAAATAGCGCTGGAGAAGTTAAAAATTATGAATTTGGAGAAGATGGAAATTTTTATGCTGTATTAAGCGATGATTCTAGGGTAAAAGTGGCATCAGTAGCGCTTTCTAATGCCGTTGATAAAGATTCTTTTGTAAGATCTGGTGATACTTTGTATTCATATTCTGGTGATTCCGCAAATATTGTAACTAATATAGCTGGGCAAGGAGGGCTTGGCTCTTTACAATCCGCATCATTAGAAACTTCAAATGTCGATATTGCTGATCAATTCGTAAATATGATCGTGTATCAAAGAGGTTATCAAGCAAACTCTCAAGTTTTTAATACTGCAGGGACGTTAGTAGAAAACACGCTTGCATTACTTAAGGGATAATTTTAAAATTAACTCTTGGTATATATTATAAATTTTTTTAGCGGATAAATCCCAACTAAGACATAACGATTCTTCTTTTGATTTTTTTATGAGTCGATTCCTTTCTTTAGAATTTTTTAATAAATAAATTATAAAATCCCCTATTTTTTCACTATCCCAGTAATCACATTGTAATGCACTTTTTATAACTTCACTTACGCCAGATTGTTTAGATACTATTATTGGCACTCCATAATCAATTGCCTCTAAGGCAACAATCCCAAACGGTTCTGAAAAAGATGGCATCACAAAAACATCTGCTATAGAAAATACTTTTCGCACCTCATCATGAGATAAAAAACCTGTAAAAATAAAATAATCTTCCAATCCAAGCCTTGCGACCCTATTCATCATTTCACCAGTAAGATCTCCTGCGCCCGCCATTATAAAACGAACATTTTTTACTTTTTCAATAACTTTTTTACTGGCATCAACAAAATATTCTGGTCCCTTTTGGCTTGTTATCCTTCCAAGAAAAAGAATAAATTTATATTTCTTTAAATTTTTTGATAATGAAAAAAATTTTTTACGATGATGTATTACAGCATTATAAACAACCTCTATATTTTCTGCCCTAACGTTATGTTCTCTTTGAATTATACCTTTTGTATATTCACTTACCGCTATAACCTTGTTAGCAAAATTAACCCCCATTCCTTCGATTTTATTTATAAAGAAATCATTTACGACTCCAGACCTATCATATTCTAAGCTATGAATATGCAAAACTAATGGTTTTTTAGAAATTTTTGAAATTACCATTCCCGCCAAAATCGTCATCCAATCATGCGCATGAACTAGATCAAAATCTTTGTTATAAAAAAATTCTATTAAATTTGATGTATATCGAATAACTTCTAAAGCTAACTTATTATTTTTCATAAAAGCTTCAAAATCAATATCAACATTTTTTTTTAATTTTTCAAACCCCGCCTTTTCTGCTATAGAAAAAAAGTCATTTTTAAAATTTATAAAAAGCTTTTCGCTTTCTTCTTTTGTTAAATATGGATTTAATTTATATGGAAAAAATATTCTAGTAATATTTTTTGCTGATTCTTGGTTGTCCTTTTCTATTTCTGATTTTGGTTCTAATAATCTTATACGACCAGCATATTCATCTCCATAAAGACGTGGCAATGCAAATATTAAATCCATATCTAGAAATTTTGACAATGCTTTAGTAATACCCGCGCAAGCAGTCCCAAGACCTCCATTTATGTGTGGTGGATACTCCCAACCAAGCATTAAAATTTTCATTTTCTTATATAAATTCTAATTTAAACAAAGTTCCTTGTAATCACTCCTTTTTACAAATACTGAAAAACCAGTATCTTTTTTATCAATATTTCTAAGCTTTTCATTTTTTCCTTCATTACTCTCTTTAAAATTTTCGTAAAATACTCTACACCAATCATCTTGCATTAACATTAATCTTACAAATGGTGAGGAATTCTCCCATAAAATTGTATTTGGTTTTACAAAATCTAAATACTCCCTCCAATCTTCATAACCGCCTAAAGCATCTATATGCATCTTCATAATTTTTTTAGGTGTAACATTAGTCCTTCCATCGATAGAAACTTTTAAAGAAGGCTCCCCCTTTTCATTTGAAAAACTATAAATTAAATATCCTCCCTCCGTAAAAGTATTTAAAATTGGCGCTTTTAATTCGTGCTCTTTTATAAAAGAAACTGCACTAACAGGTGTAAACTCCGTATCCAATTTTTCTTTCCAATATGATTTTGTTTGCACAATAATTAAACATAAAAGCAAAAATCCCCCGCCAAAACCATTAAGATAATTTGCAACTCCTCTTAACCTTTCGATGGATTCTGAAAATTTAAAAACTTTTTTGGCACCATCAACACTCCACAACGCGCAAACTCCAAATCCTATAATAATCGTTGCATATGGAACAAACTTTACAACGACCAAACTTCCAAAAAATATTGTAAAGATTGCAAATATCTTTGACTTTGATAAAGCCTTATCATAAAAATGCCAAAAAAATCCAAATAAAAATGTAATGATAACAAGTATTCCCACACCATAGCTTCTAATCATTGCAGATCGAAACTCATATATTCCAGAATATAAAAATGGGTGATTTGTTTTTGAAAAAAATGTAATCCATTCTTGTCCTAAATAAGGCGTTAGCAATGTCCCCAAAAAAGGAATCAATATTAACTTGTATGTATTTTTATTGAAGCCATTAAATCCCCACAAGGCGAAAACAAAAATACCGATAGCTGTAGTTAAATGAGAATTTGCCCATAAAGCAAAAACAAGAATAGTCTGTAAATATATTTTTTTATTCCAACCATTCTTATAAATTTTATCTGCTAAATAAACTGCCCACAAAAAGCAAAACCATGAAATCATTTGTGGTCTTAATGTATAATGTTGTACAAATGATGCAAAAACTAAAATAGAAATAATAGTTCCAAAAAAGAAATCCCCTGATACTTTCTTTAGGACATACACAAGAGAAAGACCTATTATAATGCCAAATAAAAGCTTTATAATGAGTAATCCTCCAATACTAAAATATTTATCAATCACTGCAAAAAATATTTCTGGAAGCCAAGAGTATGCCCTAAAAATCCCCTCTGAAAAAAGGTTCCAATGATCTTCATGAGGCAAACCATGTGATAATGTCCATCGTCCAATGGCGATATGCCACCACAAATCAGGATCAATAATTGGACCACTTATATTTAGCGCCACTAAAACAATTATAAAAAATATAAAAACTAGAACCATTTCTTACTCCATAAAAAACAACCTTGCCCATAATTATTAGTTAAGATAACATATTTCGCTAGGTTTATTTATTCTTTTTATTTTTTTTATTTATGAAAGATTTAAAATTTTGGATACTATTGGTTTCCACTTTTGTTTTTACGAGTTTTTCTGCTTTTGCTTGTCCGACTATCGTTCCAAGATTTGTAGATTATAATTGTGACCAACAGATAAAAATTGTTTTTATCGGAGATAGCTTCGTAAGAGGTATCGGAGATACTAACAATAAAGGAGGATATGTAGCAAGATTTAAAACTGATTTTGCAACTAACGGGATAGTTGTTACAAAAGTCGGAATCCCTGGAGCAACAACGTGGCGTATCTTAAGAAAATTTAAAGACACTCTTTTAAATAAAGGAGAAATTTATAACAAAGTTGTAGATGCTGACGTAATTATTATAGATGCTGGAAGAAATGATTTTTGGCATAATAGGAAAACAATGTATTCGATTACAACGATAAAAAGGCTTATCAAATTTTTAAAAGAAAATTTAACAGAAAATGATACATCCCCGATGATTACAGTAAGCACTTTAATGCATGTATCGTATAATAAAGTAAAACAACTTTCTTTTATTAAAGAATTTAATGCATTATTATTGGGACAAACAGATATCTCTGGCATCATAAGGCAACATTCTTTTCATTACTCTTTACTTAGCTCCGATGGACTTCATCCAACACCATACGGTTATACATACATTTACAAAAAATTAAAAAAACAAATTAGAAAAGCCTTGTATTCTAAGATGTTAACTCTTAGAAAAGACTTAGATAATGATCAAATTTATGATTATTTTGAAGAAGTTCGATATCTTACAAATCCTTCTCTACAAGACACTGATGGTGATGGAATAAGTGATGGAGATGAGATTTTTGTTTATGGCACAAATGCTCTTGCATAAACATATATTAAGATTTATTAGTCCTAACTATTGATTTTAAACAGATAATCAGTATAATTTTGATTCATATTTCGTAAAATTTATTTTGAATTTTTATTTATTATGGTGATTTAGATGTCTTGTAAATGTGATATATCAGGTAAAACAGCTCAAAATGGCAATAGAGTAAGTCATGCTAAAAACAGAACAAAGCATGTGTTTAAAGCAAATATTCAAGTTAGAAATGTTTTTGTTCCAGAAGAAAATCGTAATGTGAAGTTAAGAGTTTCAACTAGGATTTTAAGAACTATCGACAAATTAGGGCTAGCAGGGACATTAAAAAAGTATAATGTTGACCTAAAAGATCTTCTCTAATTTCCGTACAAAGCACTTTTTACTCATAAAATTTTGAGATTTTTTAAAAAAAGTGCTTTTTTATTTGTTTTTCAAAGGCTTGAGCTGTTTTCCTATTATTTTTGTAATAAAGTTTGATAAAAAGACAAATTTGAAATTTGCTCTGTTGTCATATTTTTCTCTTATTTTCAAAGAATCCCTTTTTGTAATCTCGCATCGTATATAAGAAGTAATTTTGTTTTTATAAAAAGCTTAAAAATTTAATAAAAGGGTAAACAATGTTAGCTTTATTAGTAAACAACGAAAACGTGGCCATTAATAATATTGATGGAATTGACATATTAAATCTAAACCAGTCAAAGGGTGGTATTTCAAGCTCCTATGGCAAAAATATAATAACCTCAATTTCAAACAATTCTAACAATGACCGTTTTATTTTAGCACTAAATGATTTTATTCCTACAAGTACTCTTACATTATTAAAAGAAAAAGAATCATTTGAGGATATAATTTTTGTAAAGTCATTTAACTCTCTAGATATAGAATCGTTACAGATAAGCGATCTAATAAATCTCATAAAAGAAGAAACACTTCATCTTCCTAGTATCATTTGTATAAGCAAAGAATTATTACATAATTCAAACATTACAGACTGTAGAAATTATCCTGAATTATGTATAAAAATTATTTTTTCAATAATCACCAATGAGCAAAGAAGCCTCGTAATAGAGGATGATTCTATTCAGTCATGCCCTATCATATTAGATAATAATTCTCGTGCAAAATTACTTCGTGATGTAATTGCGACAAATAATATTGAGGAAGTTTTTCCAAACAATAACTGGGATACTTTCTCGAAAGAGTCTGCAGCTGTTGCATATCATACGCTTTGTGCAATGTTTATAAAATTTGATGATCTTATTACTGCAAAAGAGTGTCTAAATTTAAGCTCTAATTTTGAAGATAGTCCTAGAGCACTAGCGCTAAGGGGATTAATCGCCTTAAAACAAAAACAAGACTTAAATGCTGTAGCAAATATGGTTTCTTCTTTACATATTTATGAAAAAAGAAAAAAGGAAGATAATCATCTTGTGAATTTTAATCCTCAAAATCTAGACATTATCGGCGCAAAATTAAATCAAGGTCTTGATGCATTAAACAAAAAAGATAATCATCTTGCAGCTACTCTTTTTGCAGATGCTGTTTACAGCTTTGATGATTTTTTCAAAAAACAAGATATAGACGAACATTAAAAAAACTTTTATGAATTATCTTTCGTAAATTCTCTTCTTTTTTTACTGTTGATTGTATCTCTTACTTCTTGTCGCCTAGTAAAAAGCAAAGCACTCGCAAAGTCACCTGGATTAAATGAGATTAAATCTTCACTTGACTCTCCTATCCCAATAAAATATATGGGAATATTAAGCTCTCTTTTGACCGCTATTAAAATTCCTCCTTTTGCTGTTCCATCTAGTTTTGTAATGATAATCCCAGTTAACGTTACAGCATGATTAAATTCTTTTGCTTGAGATAATGCATTTTGTCCACTTGTTCCATCTAATACTAGAATAATTTCATCTGCATTTCTTCCTAAATTTTTGTTAACTGCATTTTGGATTCCTGATAATTCTTGCATTAAGTTAGATTTATTTTGAAGTCTTCCTGCCGTATCTATCAAAACAATATCATATTGTTCTTCTTTTATCTTTTTCATTGCATCAAAAACGACGGTCACAGGCTTGTCATTTTGCTTTCCTTTTACGATATCAGCGCCAACTTCTTTCCCCCAATACTCTAACTGCTCAACTGCCGCAGCTCTAAAAGTATCTGCCGCAACAAGCAAAACTTTTTTACCTTTTTTTATCCATTTACTTGAAAGTTTCGCTATTGTCGTAGTTTTTCCTACCCCATTAACTCCTACAACCATGATAATCTTTGGACAATTTTCAAAAAGAATTTCTTTCGCATCTCCTAAAATTTTTTCTATATTGTCCTTAAGGAAAGCCATTACGGCATCTTGATTAAAATCCTTAATTTTATTTAATCCATCTTTTAATTTCATACATAAAAAATTAGCAGAATCAACGCCGACATCCGATGATATAAGCAACTCTTCAATGTTAGATAGAATTTCATCTTTTTCTTTTGTGGATGAAAAAATATCATTTAATTTACAGATAAAACCATCTCTACTTTTATTTAACCCATCATAAACAGAAGAGTATTTTCGATTTTTACTTTGATTCTTTTTCCTAAATATTTTAGTAAGAATGAACAACACAAAAATAATTATTACAATTATCCACAAAACCACATATCTATTTTGTCCTGCCGACAGCCAAGTCAAGAATTCACCCATATCAAAGGCATTGATACTTTTATTTACCACATCATTATCCATAAAATTTCTAATTTATTTCTTATTGCTAACTATTTAACAAAATCATACAGCTTCTTTTATCGCATCTTCTAAAGAAACGCTTAAAAGTTTCGTAGAACCAGGCTCCTGCATCGTAACACCGATAAGATTACTGCTTGCGACCATCGATTGCTTATTATGCGTAATCATTATAACTTGTGTTTTCATGCTTAATTCTTTTATCAAACTTAAGAATCTCATTAAATTTGCCTCATCTAAAGGCGCGTCGACCTCATCTAATATGCAAAGTGGACTTGGACGCTCTAAAAATGTTGCTAATATCAACGCTATTGCACAAAGTGTTTTTTCTCCACCAGATAACAACTCAAGACTCTTTAACTTCTTTCCAGGAGGCCTTGCTATAATATCGACTCCAGATTCTAGTGGATGATTAACATCACTTAATTCTAAATCAGCAAAACCACCTCCAAAAAGTTTTGGCGCCAATGTCGAAAAATTTTCTTTTACCTTTTCAAAAACATCTATAAATCTTTGTTGAGACGTTTCAACAAGACGAGTGATTGTCTTCTTTAATATTGAAACTGCTTTTTCTAAATCTTGTTTTTGATTTTCAAGTTCTACAAGTCTTACACTTTCTTCTTCATAACGTTCTATTGACGTTGGATCTACATCTCCTTCTCTAAAAATCCTAGCTCTTATCTTATCGATTTCTTCTTTTAAGACGATCCTCTTGTCGTCTTCCAATCTTATCTGATCATCTGATAGAAAACTTTCAAAATCTTCTTTAGAATACTTCTCAATAACATTTTTCTCTATGTTCTCAAGCTCTATAGATACTCTTTGAAAATCAAGCTCAAAACTATTAACCGTACGCATTGCACTATCATATTTTTTCCTTGCTTCATCTAATCTGCTATTAAAAGCAGAAAGCTCATTTCTTTTATCATTTCTATAAGCATTTATTTCTCTATATTGTTTTTCAAAAGAATAAAGTTCTTCCTTTAACTTACTTTGATCTTTACTTTCTGTATCTTGAAGTTCTTGAGAAAAATTTTCTATTTCAGATCTTATTAATACACTTCTTTTTTCAATATCTAAAAATTGAGATTTTATTCTTTCTAAATCATAATCTATTTGAGATGTTAATCTTTTTTGAGTTTCAAATTGTCCTTTTATATTTGAAAGTTTATTACTGATCTCTCTTATTTGCTGTTGCCTTTTTCGCAATTCTTCCAAAGCTTGTTTATAAGAAAACTCTGCTTTTTTTACATCTTCAAATAAAGATGATTTTTCATTTGTTGCTATTGAAAGCTCCTTGGATAATCTATCAAAGTCAACTTTATATTCTTCCTCTTTTGATTTTAGTTGAACAAGCCCCCCATCGTGTTTTAAAGAATAAAAACTATGACTTGTTAAGAGCTCCCCCTCTAAAGTGACAAAACACATTTCATCTAAATTTTTATCTTGATTATCCTCAAAAAATTTTAATCCCTCATCAAGTGTTTCCACAACAAAAACATTTTTCAATATTTTATTAGTAACTAAAGAAATTTCTTTCTTGACGTCCATCAAACTTAAAATTGAAGAAAATGGAATATCAACATTGCCTTGAATTTGAGCTTCTTTTTCTCCCTCTTTAAAAATTCCGACTCCCAATCCCTTTTTATTAGACTTTACTGACATCTTTATAAAAGAATTTATAAGTTGTTTAGGATCTTTTGAGACTAAAAATTCTGCTTTCTCACCTAAAACTGATTGTAAAGCTTTTGCATATTTTGATTGAATGGAAATTTCATCTATAAAAAGCTTCGCCTCTCTTGCCTGCTTTATAAATTCATCGGATAACGCTTGATTTCCAAGGGTCTTTTTTAATTGAGAAATAGGAGATGATGATATTAATTGTTCCTCTATAGACTCTAGTCGTACTTTCACAGAAATATACTGTTCATTAATTTTTTTAATCTCTCTTTCTTTTTCATTTAAATTTTTTCTCGTTTCCTCAACAAGCAAAGATGTTTTTTTTAATTCATCATCTCCACTTGATTCAACATTTTTTAATTCTTCTTTTAATTTGTTTTGCTTTTGCTCTAAATCATCAAAATCAACTTTTACATCATCTTTCCTTTTTAAAAGCATTTCTTGTCTTTCTTTCAATCTTTCATTTTCAGATTCTAATGACTCTTGCTTTATTTGTCTTTCTTTTATTCTTGATTTTAACTCTAAAAGCTTCCTTTCCCTTTTATTTAATTCCTCTTTTATCGCATCTATTTTTATTCTAAAACCATCTCCCTTACTATCTAATTCCATCATATTAAGACGCAACGATTCTTCTTCTACTTTGATTACATCAACTGCATTTTTCGCTATAACCTCTTCTTCCTTTAACCCACTTCTCTTCGAATCAAGTTCTGATTTCGTATCAAGATTACTTAAATAAGAATCCTTAAATAAAATTAAATCTACTTCTTTTACTCTATCTAATAATCCTTTCCGATCACGCGCTCTATGAGATTGCCTTTTTAAACTATTAACATTCCTTGTAACTTCTTTTATTATATCATCAAGTCTTGAAACATTTACCAGAGTATCTTCTAATCTTTTATTTGCAGAAGAAATCCTATCCCTAAAGCCTAGCACTCCCGCAGCTTCTTCAAACATTTGTCTTTTTTCTTCTGGTTTTGCCGTGATAATTCGTGTAACTTCGTTTTGCGCAACAATTGTATATGCTCTTGCGCCAATTCCTATAGCTCTAAAAAGCTCTTTTAAATCTTTTAATCTACTAGGTACTCTATTTATGAAATATTCTGATTCTCCACTTCTGTATAATCTACGAGTAACCTGTACTTCTTTTGTAGATTTTAACCAAGAAAATCTAGACAATAACGTCATAGATTTCTCTTGAGGCTTCTCATTAGGCTCTTCTTTCTTTTCTTCCTTATTTTCTTGCGTTACCTTACTTACAATTTCATTTTCATTATTATCAGAATTCAAATCACAAAAGTTAGCCTCACGCATAACTTCCTCAAGCTCTACATCAACATCTTCTATTATTGTTGTAACTTTTTCCGTATCATCTTTTGCTAATGATTCAAATGGAATAACATTGCTTTTATTGTTTGAGATGCCATTTTTATCAGGATCATCTTCTTTAACAACAATATTTTCTGCTTCTTTTTCTGCTTCTTCAACACTTGCAAGGGATTCTGCGACATCATCATTTAATAAGGCTGGGATCATTTCATCAAAAAAGCTTTCAGACTTTGCCTTAACTGTAATCGTAACTTCAGCTAATCCAAGTGGACGTAATTTGTCTGTTCCATTAAAAATAACATCTTCAAAATTTGCACCTCTTAAACTTTTTGCTCTTGTCTCTCCAAGTACCCATCTTACCGCATCAACTATATTTGATTTTCCACAACCATTTGGTCCGACAACTCCTGTCAACCCTCCCTCTAAAGGTAAAATTGTCCGATCCATAAAAGATTTAAAGCCAAAAATTTCAATTCTAGATACACGCATAACAACAACTTCTTAAAAATAAAGGCAGATTAATTATAAGCAATCATTAGATTTTTGTATTAATTTTCTAAAGTGCGACTAACGTGATTAATATACTAGGAAAACATCAAAAAATCAATTAGATAAGTAACTTACTTAATTTAAAGTAAAAGTTTGGAGGGATTTTTTATTTATATAAATTAGGAAAAAGGACAAGGAGTAAAATCTTAAATATTGTGAAATACATAAAAGAAAACCTTGCCCTTACTACAGCAAAAAAAATACTTTCTTTAGGTTTCGGGATCGTAAATCTTCAAAATTGGCCCATCATTTTTTTCTATAAACGCTTCAATAACTTGAATCGCCTCACCAATCCGATCGACCAAACAATCCTGATCATTTGGAAAGTATGTCCCAAAAAACTTCTCATACCCATCGACGATGTTATCGAGGACTTTCTTTTCGGCTTCTTCAGCATCAAAGATATCCTTTTCCATCTCTGGCTTAATAATGTCCCAAAAAGTTTCTTTTGCGACATTTTTTGGAGAATAACCACTTTCAAAGGGTACTCCAAAAAGCACCTCCTCAATAAGTTCGCAGAATTCTCCTTGCAACTTATTGACAAGACGATAATCCTCAAACAACTCTTTAACTTTCTTTCCCATAATGGGAACTCCTTTCTTAAAGGATTGCCAACGAAAAACGAAAACAGGAAATAACCTTAAAAACAATATTAAGATTTAACTCCCTACTTAAATGAAATTCTTCAAATCAATATGAAAAAGCATCTCATTTAAGCAGATGTTAAAAATTTTCTTCTACCAAACATAAAATCTCATCATTCCAAGCGCCGTGAAATAGAGGCGTAAGATATCATTTTTATACATATTATGCAAAATTTTTCTTGACTATTTTTTAGCAATTATTATTGAAGAATT
Organism: uncultured Bdellovibrionales bacterium; assembly: GCA_964534945.1. Taxonomy (GTDB): domain Bacteria; phylum Bdellovibrionota_C; class UBA2361; order UBA2361; family CAKMMH01; genus CAZHFA01. The sequence continues at coordinate 20,429 of CAZHSB010000019.1, forward strand.
ATAGAAAGTCCGCTTTCCATCTTTCCAAATTCTTGCAAAACAATTCTCGCTATTTCAGGAAGTGATAAAGAAATCAAAATTAATCCAATACCTATTGTAAGAGGAAAACTTATTATAAAGATATTAACAGAAGGGACTGCTTTTGTTATAAGTCCCATTACAAATTGTGTAAGAAGCAATGCCACTGTAACAGGAATAGAAAACAAAACTCCCGCTTCAAAGATATATCCTACACGAGAAACTAAGAACTCTAATATTGGATCATCTAACCTAAAAGCCCCAGGTATAATTTGTCCATCAAGTCCAGCCAACGCTTCTATTAGTATATAATGACCACCAATAATTAAAAAAATTACAATCATTAGTTCTTCTAAAATTCTTGTTAACGTACCGACTGAGGCTCCGCTTGATGGATCTATAATGTTTGAAGCATTTAATCCCATCATATTACTTGCCAATTGAATTGCCATTCCCACCCCAGATATTATTACATAAGGCAAAAATCCAATTGCTGTTCCCATAATAAATTCAAATGAAATATCAGATAATATAAGAGCCAAGTTATTTGGAAACTCTGCGGAAAGACTAGTTTTTGTTGAAACTATTGCCATAATAATGATTCCTGGCGTTTTTAATCTTAATCCCACCATTCCACCGAGTCCAGGAAGCACCAAGAAGAAACCTGCATAACGAGAAAACACTAAAATGAATGTATAAATCAAATCAACATTATTGAATATAATATATGGGATCTCTAAAAATTTCATGGTAATACATTTGCAATAAGATCGTATGTTGTTGTCGTAAACGTAGCCAATCTATTAATCATAAAATTGCCAAACAAAACTAATCCAACGACAGCTGCACCAATTTTAGGAATAAAAGCTAAAGCAGAATCGTTGATTTGAGTTGCCGCTTGAAAAATACTAATTGCTAGTCCTGCTATTAAACCAAGCCCAAGCATCGGTAATGACACTACTATTGCAGTTTCTATCGCATATTGTCCTAATCTTAAAAAATCATCTATTCCCATTACACACCACCTGTATGATATGTCTCTATAAGAGAAGCAATTATTAAATGCCAACCATCAACAATTACAAATAACATCAATTTTAATGGCAAAGAAATCACTGTCGGTGGAAGTGTTATCATGCTCATTGATGTCAAAACTGCAGATACCACCATATCCAAAACTAAGAATGGTAATGCAATTAAAAAACCAATCTGAAATGCCGTATTTAATTCACTTAGTACAAACGACGGAATCGCCACAAGCATTGGGACATCTTCTGGATCTTCTGGCATTTCTGATTTTGTAATATTTAAAAATAATGCCAAATCTTTTTCCCTTGCATGACGAACTAAAAATTTTTTTAATGGGGCAGAAGATTTTATTACCGCCTCTTCAACTCCCATTTCTCCTGCTATAAGTGGTGATATCCCCTCTTGATACATTTTGGAAAATACAGGACTCATAATCGAAAAAGTTAAAAACAATGCAAGTCCTGTAATAATCATATTAGGTGGCGCTTGCTGAGTCCCTAGTGACGTTCTTGTCATACTTAAAACTACAGCAATTCTTGTAAAACAAGTTGTGGTCAACATCATTGCAGGGGCAAAAGCTAAAATTGAAATTAAGGCAACTAACTTCAATGTTGAAGATACTGTACCATCATTTCCTAATTGCGTACCATCTAAATTAAGTTCAACTGTAGGCACAACAGGTGATACTTCTTCCGCAGCAAATGAAGAATTTACTAAACATAATAAAATAATCGATAGAAAAATTATTATTTTTTTTAACACTCATTTTCCTTTTGCTTTAGTATATCTTCAAAATTATTTTTTTGTTCTAGTAAAAGCATTGAAATATTATCTTGATTTATACCTATTAAAACTTTTTGATCTTCTACTTTCGCAAGTACAATCTGCGAACGTGGTGTAAGATTTTTTCTCTCTAAAATTTCTATCTTACCAGAGTATAATGAAACCTTTTTACAACTATTTAATCTTTTTACGAAAAACAATATGACCAACAATCCACCAATAATTATTCCCAAAGCCTGAATCATTTTTAAGCCATATTCATTAACAGGACTTTTTAGCGATTCTTTTGAAAAGTTTTTTATAGACTTATTTTTTTCTTTTTCTTCTTTTCTCTCTTTTGCGATTTTCTTTACCGCCAACATTTTCTGTTGATCTTGAGATTCTTGTTCTATTACTTCTTTTGGAATAATTGCATTATCTTCATTTTCAGCGGCATAACCGCTATTAAAACAAAAAAATATTGACAATAAGAAAACAAATATAAATTTTATAGTATCACTTTTCATAAAAACAAAATTTCTCTCCATTTAAATTCTTGTTTTTTGTTTAATTTTTATTTTAACCCATAGACTCTTTCTTCTCTTGATATTACATCTGTTACCCTAACACCAAATTTTTCATTAATAATAACTGCTTCGCCCTTTGCTACCTGTTTTCCATTCATATATATATCAAGAGGCTCTCCTGCAATTTTTTCAAGTTCGACAACAGCGCCTTGGCCTAATTGTAAAAGATCTTGAATACTCATTCTTGCGCGTCCTACCTCAACAGATACTTGAAGCGTAACATCTAGTATATAATCTAATGTTGGAGAATCATTCTCATTAAAGTTGCTTGCCCCCATACTTGCGCTTTCTGCAACATCTTGAGCAGCCTTTGCAACTTCATTTAAAGAATCAAGGTTTTCCTCTTCCTCTGAAGAATTTTGAACTTGATCTTGTTCAAAATCATCTTCTTTTTCTAGTATTTCTTGATTTTTTGTATTTTTATCTTCTATATTATCCGCCATTTTTCAAAAGCTCCTCGTTATTTCTATAATTTATTAAATCAATCTCAGGAATAGGTCTTGTAATCCTTATAGCCCTATTCCCCCGATAACTTCCAACATAACCATAAAATTTTGGTGTTCCTTCTATAGTCATTATTGCTTCTTGTGAAGGATTCGTATCCAATGTAATAACATCTCCTTTTTTTAATTCTAAAAATTGTCGTGGAGATATTCTACCTTGTGCTAATTCAACACTAAGATTCGCAATTGTCCTTTTGATACTTGTTTCTACACGCTTCGTTGAACCTGAATCTGACTCTAATCTTGTACTTTGAAAACCCGTTGAAAGTTTATTTCTTAACGGTTCAATCGTTGAATACGGCATACAAATTGTAAGTGTTGTACTTTCCTGTTCGAGCTCTACTTCAATTGTCACTATAACGACGACATCAGTAGGTGGAACTATAGCAATTGCTAATGGATTAAATTCTGAACGTACATATAAAAAATCTACGGGGTGAACCGCTGCCCATGCATCACGCAAAACATCAAGGGCCATCATTACAATTTTTCCTATCAATCTATTTTCAATAGGAGTATACTCTCTTCCTTCTATCTTTACTTTTCCTTGTCCACTACCACCAAATAAACTATCTACGATTCCAAAAACCATTGGTGCAGAAACAACCATAAGAGCATAACCAGAAAGTGGAGACATTCTAAATATATGTAATGATGATGGAAGTGGAAGTTTTTTCATAAAAACTCCAAACTTTATCATTTCAATTCCACCGACATTAACAAAACAAGTACGTCCTAAAAATTTTGCAAGTTGTGTTCTAAAGGCACGGGCAAACCTATCATGAATAAGCTCCATCGTCGGCATACGCCCACGAATAATCCTCTCTTGGTTTGCCAAATCAAACCTTTTTGCATCATGTCCCTCTTCTTGCCTTTCTATATCATCTTCCTCTATTTCATTCCCAGAAAGTCCTCTAAGAAGAGAATTGATTTCATCTTGTGTTAAAACTTGATTCACGTTTTAATTCCTTTACGATAAAGTTTATAAAAACAACATATCATTCTAATGATTCATTTTTTTGTAAAATGAATCACATTATTTTTTATAAATCATCAAAATTAATTTATTTTCGAGGCTATGAGACATCTTTAGCCTCGAAACATCTATTTTTGCGTCAATTAATTGACGCTTTGCACCTAGAAAATCATTAAATGTTTTAAAATTACCTAAATTTAATACTGAAATTTGGTATCCCCTAGGCAAAGATAAATCATTTAGAATTTGTATTATATTCTGGGGATTATTATTAAGATCACTATTATTTAACTTTAAAAGATATGATTCATTTATTTTATCTTTTTCTCTTAATAAATTATTATTTAACGATGCAAGGTAAATATTATCTTTAAATTTTAATGGCAATTTAAAAGTCAAATCATCTTTGGCATATTCAAATGAAACTTTTTTTTCACTTTCGATAACAGGAAATTTTTCGATTGTCTTTTTAAATGAATTTGAGATAAGAACTAAAAAAAAGCAAAGCATTAAGGTTAAGAAATCTCCAAAACTCACATACCAATTGTTGTTAATGATTGATTTATAGCAACTCATAATCATTAGTCCTTATTATTCTAAAAGAAACAGAATCTTTATCACCTTCACTAAAAAAAATATTTAATGCTTTTAAATTGATATTTTCTTTTTTAAACCTTAATTTTATTTCTTCTTCAAGTGCTAATAGATTTTCATCTTCACTTTGAGAGTTAAAAGTTAAATCTATTTCACCTTTTAAATTATGGTCTCTTAAAAGCTCACTATAAACTGGTATCTCATTAAAAAAATCTTTTATTGTTTGATCTATATTTAAAATTACATTTTCTTTTATACTTATTAATGATGTTATTTCTTTTTTTTCTTCTCTTCCCAAAAAATTAGGGCGCAAAAAAGAGCCTATAATAAACGTTAATATAATAAGCATTAGTGCTGTATATTGAACGTAGAAAAGATTTTCTGTTTGAGAAGATTGCATTTTATTTTATTCTCCAACTACGGGCATAAAGCTTTGTAAACGTTGTTCAACGATTATTGGGCTTTCTTGCCTTGATAAACTTATAACACCCTCAATGGTAATTCTTTTTATCAATGTTTCATCGCTATCTATATTTTTAATTTTTCCAGCAAGTGGAATAAAAATCATATTAGCTAAAATTGCACCATAAAATGTTGTTAAAAGTGCCGTTGACATCGCAGGGCCGACTTTTGAAGGATCATCTAAACTTCCAAGCATATTAACAAGCCCAAGCAAAGTTCCTATTAAGCCCATGGCGGGAGCATAAACTCCCATTGTCTCAAAAACAGCAATGCCTTTTTTATTTTGGTCACTTACTATATTCATTTCTGTTTCAAGAATTTTTTTAATATCATTTTCCTGTTGCCCATCGACTACAAGTTGTAATGATTTTTTGAAGAAAGGATCTCTTGTTTCTTGCGCAACATCTTCAAGTGTTAAAAGCCCTCTTTTTCTAGATTCGTAACTTAAGTTCACAATTTCTTCCATTCTAACTCTTGGGTCTACTTGTGAGGAATAGAAAATTGACTTTAGAGAACTAAATGTTTTTTTAATATCTAAAAATGAAAAATTAACTAGCATTACAGCAAATATTCCACCAAACACAATCAATATTCCGCTTATGCTAACAAAATTTTGTAAATTACCGCCAAGAACCGTAGCACAAAAAATAATAAAAAAGCATATTACAAATCCACTTATCAAACTGCCATTTATTTGACTCGATGAATTTCCAGACATTTGTAACCCACTGAAACTCATAGATTTTCTCCAAAAAAATAAATTCTCGTTAAATTGAATGCAAATGCTGTTCCAAAAAATTGAAATTTGTAGGTATTTTTAAATTTAAACTTAGCAAAACTTATTTATTTTTTATGATGAATTTTTGAGCAAAAAAAAAGCAATCTAATTTTAATATAAATTAAAATAGATTGCTTTATTGCAGTTCGGCAAAGAACCTTTAGACCTCCCGTTCAAGCACTGGATGCTTGAACGGGTTTTCTATATCCTTACTTTTTTTCAGGATGTCGGTGGCTTCTTCCAAATATTGAATAACGACTCCACTAAGTGAAGTTGTTTTCGTATATTTGTGCGTTATATCAAGTAATGCCACTAATACTAAGATGATCACAACTATTTTAAAAATCATCTTAATAATCTTTTTAACCATCTCCCAAATTTCTTTTATAAAATTCGGCATCACAAAACCTTTCTTTTCTTTTTTTCATTTTTTTTATTAACCCGAGCCCAAGACCTTAATTATAGCAAAACAACAATTTCTTTGTAAAATTTTTTTCATTGCCAAATATAAGAAATAAGGGTAAAATTTCTAATTGATTTTGGTATCTTATGGGGTTTTCTTGTGATGATGAAAATAAAAACTGTTAAATTATTTTGCCTATTATTAGTTATTACTTTTTCTTCCTGTTCTTTTTTTCAAAATAAACCTACTACTGATGTAAATGAAAGTTTAGATACGAAAGAACAAACAGAAACGATAATTAATGAAAAACTTAAAAATACTGATAACAATTCAGATGTTGAGATATTATGGCTCATTCCAGATGAGCCAACAGATGGCTTCATTTTAAGCTATGGTTTTTCAGAGGATAAAATTACTAATGATTTAAAATTATTTTCAGATCAAATAACTGTTATATCAGATCCAGTTTATAAAAAAGTTTATAAACATATACTAAGAGGATTTCCAAAGAATAAAATCATTTATCTACAACTTGTAGCTTTTAAAAATGGAGAATTTTCAAAACCAAGTAAAATTTTTACATTAAGGGCAAATTAAGGTAGTTACAAAATACAACAAGATATGCTATAATAATCTTTGTTCGTGTTTAAAAGTTTTATTACTTGGACACCTTTTATAATTTGTCTTTAGAAAGATTACAAAAGGTGTTCTTTTGTGATTGTTTTTTTATTTTAAGGAATTTCATTATGAAGAAATTAATTTTTATTTTAGTTATTATCGTATTGGCAATTTGCTTATATTCTTATAAGCAAACCAAGAAAACTAATGAGCCAACTTCGCAAGTAGGAGAATCAACGACTCAAGAAGAAACTGGAAAAGAGGTCAAGGATGCTGAGCAAGTTGACAGCGAAACAGGTGAAAGTGAAGAAGAATCTGAAGAGGAAATTGATGTAAGGCCTGCTGTTGATGTTTATAAATCAGCAGATGATGCTTTAGCTGCAATAAAGAAAGCTGCTTCTAAGTATGATGATGTTGTTTTAGAGCAATTTTATATGTTAGGGAATTGTTCTTGGTGCAATAAGTTTTATTCTGATGTAAAAGCTCTTATGTTAGACAAAAGCTTAGGTACCAATGAAAGAACTTATTATGCAGAAATTTTATCAACTACTGGGAAGAAAGAAAATATTCAAGCATTAGTTGAAGCAACATTAGGAACAAGTGATGCAACTGAAAAGGATATGTTTTCTGAAGCATTGGAATTATCTAATTTATCGAATGAATCATTGAAATATTTAGCAGATGAATATTCGAACTCTACGGATGTCGACCTAAAGGAAGCCATCGTAGGAGCTATTAGTGGCCAAGGGACTAAGGAATCAATTGAAATTTTATATAACTTAACGACAGAAAATGGCGATGCTGATGGATTTTATAGTGATGGCATTGGGCTTGGTGAAGTAGTTCCAGAAAATTCTGCATATCCATTTTTAGAAGATGTTGTAACAAAGAGAGATAAATATGCTCATCTTGCTGTAAAAGCTTTATTAAATGGCGGAATGGATGGGACAAAACTTGTTATGGATATCTTAGGAAACACCAAAGATTCTGCTGCAGACATTAAAATTTTTGATTTAGAAAAAGCAGCTGATCACGTTTTATATGATGACAGCACAGCAGAATATTTATCAAGCTTTCAAAGTCCAAATGAAGCTCAAAAATACTTTATTGATAGAGTAATTGCAGCTTCAGCTGACGATGCCAAAGATGATGAATAAGCTTTGAATATATAGGAGGTATATAAACTTATAAATTATATGCCTCCTTTGTTTTTATTACATAAAGAATTATTTCAAAAATATGCCGCTATGTTTTCACTTCTTATTTTACTAAACAAGATGATGCAATAGACTTGCATAATAATTAATTTTTAAAATATTTGTTAAAAAACAACTTTGTTCTTTCCATAATTCCTTTAACTACATTCAAAAATTTGCTGAACATAGTTTGTGATTGCATAATTGCCATTGTATCTCCTTGAGGTACTACTATATATGCACCTTCTTCTTGTGCTAATGCGAATTTGGTAATATCTGAGTTAAATGATTCAAGCATATTTTGAATAATCTTGGCTAAATTAGGATCAATTTTATCTAAGAAAGTTTTGTTTTTATTTACCATATCTAGATATTCATTAACTTTATTCATCAATTCAACCATTGTCTCATCAAGCAAAATCTCACTTTGGTTTATTTTAATTTTTTCTAAAACTCTGCTACGAAGTTTATCTTCTTCCTTTTCTTCTATCCCCCCCCCTGCATTAACATTGTCAATAAAAATTACTGAATCATTATCAGCACTTGTATTATTAGAAAAACCATTAGAAGGATTACCAGAAGTCTTTTTGTCATGAATCTTATTATGTTCATTTTCCCTAGGAGGATTATCAGATTTTTTTTCTACTCCACATTTAGAACATATATGCTTTATTTCCTCTTCCTTATACCCCACAGATTCTAACAACACTGGTAATATTTTTTTTATAATGCTTCTCTCACGACCACAAAATGTAGCAGAATCATCTTCACTTAAATCACTCCATATATACCTATCTGCTTTTCCCTTTTTTTGGTGCGCCTTCTTCGTACGCCCAGGACGTGACATTCAATATTTGTATGAACGGATGATTGTAGGAATTAAATCAATAGATATTAATCCCCATCCAGAAAACTGCAAAAATTGGTAAATTCTTTCTCTTTTCTGGATTTCCTTTAAAGGAATCCTTAGTTTTGAGATCCAAGCCTCTTCACAAGATTTTACTTGTGAAATTAATTCTTTTTTCTCTATGTTTCTTACGTTCGAAGAATCGATCTCTTTTCTCATTCTCTTGAGTTCTTTGATCCTTCCCAATTCAAGTGAAAACTCAGCTATTTTCTTTTTGTAAAATACTGCTGAGCATAGAAGAAAAAAGCTACCAATTAAAAACGGTATTCCTAACACTTCAAGTCTCCTTTCATGTCAGAAAAAAAATTGATAAAAACCTTACACTCACATACAGGATGACAGTTTACCATGGAAAATTTTTAACGCAAAAAAACTCACTCATAAAAAATTTCTGAAGCTCCACCACCACCTTTCAATGTAAGAATCCTCACTTTTCCTAAATATATAACGATAAAAAGGGCACGCATTTTTTTATAAAGTGATTGCCCAAAAATTTTATTTTCCCCAATTTATAAAAATATGCGTCTTTCTCAAAATTTTCGTTGCCCTGAAAGGGTGAGCTACTAAAATATAGTGTGCCACTGTTCCTGCGTTGGAAACGCTACACAACCCAGCCCAGGGTTAGCGATCCTGAAAGGAGCGCAAACCCTGGGTAAC
>CAZHSB010000020.1:0-29765 GCA_964534945.1 uncultured Bdellovibrionales bacterium
TTCTAATATTGAACTTAAAAAACCTTGCCAAGTAATAATATCATCATCAAGAAAAGTTAGAATGTTTCCTAAAGATTCCTCCATTCCTTTTTGTCGTCCTGATAGCAATCCTTTTGGAGATGATTTTAAAAAACGTAAGTTTAAATTAGGAAAATTTTTTATATAATCATCAACAATATCTTTCGTTGCATCTGTCGAACCATTATCAATGACTAATATTTCAAAAATTTTAGGATCTAAAGTTTGAGAGGCTAAACACTTTAATGTTGTTTCTAAACTTTTATGCCTATTTAATGTTGGAATAATAACACTTAATCTTATATCCGATTTTTCTGTTTCTTTTCTTGGATGAATAATTGATGTAATTTCCTTTATAACATCAGTTATCTTATTATCAAATGAATAATCCTTAAAAGCATTTTGCGCATTTGAAGAAAAATATGAATAATTTTCTTCAATCTTTTTTACTAAATTTCCAATTTCTTTTGGATCATTGTAGAGGAATCCACAATTATACTTTTTAAAGAAATTTGGAAAATTTCCTACATCATGAGCGATGATTGGTAATGAGCATGCAAGATACCTTGAAATTTTTTCTGATGAATGTGCTGTAAGAATATCATTAGTAGAAACATTTTCGTAATGAACGAACCCAATATCTGCTGATGATATTAATTTTTGTATATCAAGATTATTAATCTTTTCATGTGAAACATATAAATTTTTATGGTGAAAAGCTTTTTTTATTTCTTCTTCTCGCAATCCATGTAAAACAAACAACCAAGGCTCTGGTAAAGAATTAGCAATTTCTAAAATCCAAGAACCTTTTATCCTATGATTTCCAAAAAGAAACAATATCTTCTTGTCATGTGGAATATCGCATAAATCATAGAGAAAATAATTCTTTTTTTCTTCTGAAATCTTTTTGAAACAAACAGGGAAAAATATTTTGCCTTTATGATTAAATTTTAATATGGTGTCTAAATATCTTCCTCTTTCTTGATCTTGAACGATGACTTTTGTGGATTTTTTATATGCCCATTGTTCGATATCACATAAAAATTTGCAAACATCATGTGGCATCCATGAATTCCAGCCCACATGATTTTCTTCATATAATTCAAGTGACCAATAGATATAAGGAATATCTAATTTTTTCGAAATTCTGGAAGCTAAAATGATACCTTCTTTCTCAACGCCAATTAAAAGGTTATATTTTTTTAATTGGTCTTCATTAAGGATTTTCTTCTCAATACTTTGAAAGAATATTTCATAATTTTCAATAGTTATTAGTTCGTAATTTATTGGTATTTTTAAAAAAGATAAGTGATTACTTTCTATTAAAGAAAAGTCGCAAAAAGGTTGATTGAGATCTTCTCTATAATACAAATCAACAGAGCAGTCGCTATTTGCAAGTTTCTCTGCAAAGTCAACTAGATAATTAGTTATTCCCAAATTTGGTACAATTATAGCAATCCTTTCCATGTGTATCTTTTGATGAGAATTATAATGGAAAAGATTTTTATTATTAAGTAATTAATTAAAAATAGGAAAAAGATAATTATATGGTATCAAGTTTTATCCATTTTTTTACGAAAATATCCTATAGTATTTTGGTTTTTAATGATTTTTAAGCATTTCTTTGATTGATTATGTTAAAAAAATTGTTGTTATTCTCTATTTTTGTTTTTTGCTTGCTGTCTTTTTGTAGTGGAAGCCATGCCTTGTCGTATAGATTAAACAAGGGGGCACTTCTTTTACCAACTGCCAAGCGAGGAATACTTAAACACAACGAAACGTTGTATTTAAGGGGGATAACTGGGGAAGAAACTAAAAATATTAAGTGGAAAAGTCTAAATAAAACAATAGCTAGGGTCGGAAAGAAATGGAATAGCGATAAAGGTAGGTATGAAGGATGTATTTATTCTACCAAAAAAGTAGGGGATACAACAATTGTTGCGATATACAAGGGAAAATCTTATAGAATAAGAGTAAGCACAAAAAAAACTATGTTAATAGACACAAAGGTTAATTGGGAGAACATAAAGGCACTTAATGAAGATGATTTATTGACAAATGTAGTCATGAGAACGCCTAATAAGAATGAATCAAAATCTTTAGATAAAAATATGAAAAAAGAATTTAACACAAATGTTGGCGTTTCTATCGATACGGCTGATGACAATTCTAAAAATGTAACAATTTTAGTTAATTATAATATAATGTAAGTAAAATTTTGCTTTTATTTGTAGAAATTTTGTTCACAATGATTGGGATACAAATTTTTTTGTGCACAAAAAACAAGTAATTTTTGGTCACAAATTATTTTGTATCCCAATCATTGTGAACAAAGTATCTAATATTGTCATATATCATGTTAGCTTTTTTTATTATTAAATTTCGTCACTATCGATGATTTTTATTAGATCTTGAAATGCATACATCGCTGGTCGGTTCCCTTTTGCTTCTCTTATGACTGTTAGTATTTTTTTGTCAGAAAGTTTTTGTAAAATTGAGTGCGCAGTGTTCTTATTTGAAATATTAGCTTCTTTATAAAACAGAGATGTAGTAAAAATAGGGCGAGAGAATATTGTATCTATTATGCTTGATGTATATTGAGATTTTGTTGTTTCTAGCACAATGTTTTTCATATTATCGTATAGTACTAAGATCTCTTGTATTTTTAACATGTTAGTATTTGATTGTTCAATAATAGCATTTAAGAAAAAAGTCACCCAACTTTGCCAATCATTTTCTTGGGTTATCAATTTTAAATGGGAATAGTATACGCTTCTATTTTTTTCAAAATATTCACTTAGATAGAAAACAGGAGCTGATAAATACTTCTTTGAATATAAAAAAATTGGTATTAAAATTCTTCCCAATCTTCCATTTCCGTCAAGGAATGGGTGAATAATTTCAAATTGAGCGTGAACAATCGCTAATTGAATTAAAATATCTGTGTAATCATCTGAATTTACGAATTTTTCCCATTCATCTAAATAGTCCATTATTTCATTGGGCGCAGGAGGAATAAAAGATGCTGTTTCTATCGTGGAATTTTTTGCACCAATCCAATTTTGTACCCGTCTAAATTCTCCACAAGCTTTATTATTCCCTCTAACCCCATCTAATAAAACGCAGTGAATTTTTTTTATCATATTTAAGTGTATAAAAGGTTTCTCTGATAAAAGTTTTTCGGCAAAGTACATAGCGTTCTTATAGTTTATAATTTCTTGAATGTCCTCTTCCTTATTTTCTTTGTAAGTTTCTCCAGCTTCTTTTTTCAATACTTCTGTTAGGGTTGCTTGAGTTCCCTCTATTCGCGAAGACATGGTTGATTCCTTAGTCCTCATCGGAGCAAGTAAAATATTTGGATTTATTAAGTGTTGTAATGCGCCATTATAATTAGATAATGAATAATGTGCCTTTCCAATAATAGGAATAAGTTTTTCAAAATTTAATTTTATGTCTTTTATTTTTAAATGATTGTTATTCATAATCAATTGAACTTTATATACCCTCATAATCTACCATAAAAAAAGGTTGTGCACAAATTCTATTGTTTTTTTGTGTACAATCTTTTTGTCCTAATAGGAATTCATGGAAAGTTATGCTTTGGGGTTAGTTTTCTTTTGAAGTAATATCCAAGCTCCCCAATCATTATCTGTTGGCTTTGTATCTTTTAACCATGCACCCGTGTTTTCTATTGAGAAGTTAGCTTCTTTTGCAAGATAAAAAAGTTCGGGCAGAAACCAATAACGCATTCGATGTAATTCTGAAAAAGTAGTGACTTTGGAAGATTTATTATCTTTAACGGTTATAAGATAATTTACATCTACAATATTTGTGTTGATATCAGTTATAGAGTCTGAGATTTTTGTTATTGATGAATCCTCCACAATAACAGTTTTCTCTCTGTGGCTTGGCTTGTCTTTTAAAACGGAGGGTCCGTACCAAAAATCAAAAAGAAAAAATCCAGAATCATTTAAATGATCATAAGCGGTTTTAAAACAATTTAATGCTTCTTCTTCTGTTGTTTGATAACTCATTACATGAAATAAACAAGTTACTGCATCAAAGGATTTATTTAATCTTGCGTTTTGAATATTTCCATTAATCAAAGTTGGTTTTGAAGTACTATTAGGAAATTTTTGATTATTTAAAAAATCTTTCCCCATTTTTATCATTTCATTTGATAGATCTATTCCTGAAACTTCAATATTATCTAATGCAAACTGGAAAGCATGACGTCCTGTACCGCAACCAAGATCAAGTAGTGTCTTGGGATAAAAATTTTCTTTCTTAAAAATATCTAGTATGTAGTTACTTTCTTTCTCATAGTCTTTATCATTGTAAAACGCATTATAATATTTTGCATAATCTAAAAAATTTTCTGAAGATTCCATAAATTTTTCCTTTTTATTTTTGAAAGTTTTTAATTATGTCACAAATGAACATTATATCTTCTTCTTTTAAATTGCTAGAAGAGGGAAGATAAAATCCATTATCTGCTAGTATGTCTGATATTGGAAATTCTTCATCAACTTTACAGCCAAAATTTTTTAATGAATTTTGTCTGTGCATACCATTAAAGAAAAGACGATAATCGATCTCATTTTCTGTAAGTTTTTCTAAAAGCTCATTTCTGGTTTTTCCATATTCTTTTGTTAGATAAATTCCATTCATCCAAAAAGATGGATTTGAATTCTTATCATAATTTTGAAAATGGATTCCCGCTATATTTTTTAGGAGTTCTCTATAAATAACCCCATGTTCCCTTCTTAATGAAACGTAATAATCTATTTTTTCAGTTTGTGCCAATCCTAGTGCTGCGTGCAAATTGCTCATTCTGTAATTAAATCCGATATCTTCATGTAAATATGTTCTTCCTGCATTTAAAGGGAAACAAAGATTTTTATAGTATCTTAATCTTTCATTTAGTTCATCGTTATTGGTAAGAACCATTCCGCCTTCACCTGTTGTAATGTTTTTGTTTGCAAAAAAACTAAAACATGCTATGTCTGAAAGGCTTCCGACTTTTTTCCCGAAATATTCTGCGCCATGTGCTTCTGCCGCATCTTCAATTAAGAATAAATTATGCTTTAAAGCAATATCTTTTAATACGTTCATATTGCAAGGAACTCCAAAAATATGAACTGCTATAATTGCCTTTGTTTTTTTTGTTATTTTCTCTTCAATTTTTTGAGGATCAATATTCCAACTGTTTTTCTCTGCATCGACAAAGACTGGTATTGCACCTGTATAGCAAACTGAAAATGCACAGGCGATCATCGTAAAATCGGGAATAATTACTTCATCACCTTTTTTTATGTTTAATGCTGTAAGAGCTAAATGTAATGCTACCGTTCCATTACAAACAGCTACGCCATGTTTTACTCCACAATACCCTGAAAAAGCATTTTCAAAATCTTTTACATAATTTCCGGAAGATGAAATCCAGCCAGTTTTTATGGCATCTTCTACATATTTTAATTCATTTCCATCTAAAACGGTTTCGCATACAGGAATCTTTTTCATGTTATATCTTTCAATAAATCTAAAATAATTTTTTCTCTTATTTGAAGTTAATTTTTTTCATTAAAAATAATAACTTTATCATCAGCAATTTTTTCAAATCGAGTTTTGTCTTTACCTAATGAGTAAGGGCCTTGCTTTACTTCTATTATCTCTGATGGTTCTAACATTTTAAAGCCATGTCCTCCATGTGCGAGTAAAACGACATCTCCTTTTCCTACGATGAAACTCTTTAAATATATTTTTTCTGAGCTATAAATATCTAGTCTGACTTTTCCGCTTCGGATAAATAATGCTTCTAAAGTCCATTCTATGTGTCTTATTACAGAATTGTGAACGTGCGGAGGAATAGAATAATCTTTTTCATGATTCATGTACCCTAGTTGCTGAGAGAAATCATTTGGTGTGAAAAAAGAAATACCATCTGAACGGTATTTAGATGATATAATAATAGATAGCAAGTTATTATCTTCATAAATATTAGTAATGCCATTTTCACAAATAATATTTAACTTTTGAGAGTTATCAGTAATTTTATTTTTTTGTAAAGAGTATTCAGCATTCATACCAAAATCCTTAAATTACGGCTTGTTAATACCTCTATTTAAAACAAATATGATTCTACACTAAAAAAATTTTATAAAACAGATGTTATTTATTCATTAAGTTGTCTTTTTGGTAAAGATTTTTAGATTTTTTCCCGATTTAATTATGACTGTTGTTAGGTGTAGTTTTCTTTTAAAAAGGGATATTTTATGGAAACTAAAAAGGTTTTTTTGTATAAATCGCAATTAACGGATCAGGGCAGAGATAATATTGTTAAGCCAATTGTTCCTATAACTTTTTCAAAAAATTCAGAATTAAAGCAGGCATTAAACAGTATGTATGTGGCGTGGATGCCATTGAATCAAGTAGTTTATGATTCAATTCAAAAAAATATACTTTCACAAGCTTATGACAACGATAGGGACAGATTTTTAAAAGACATATCAATGGATTTTACGATTGTATCAATGATTTTTAAAGAAATTCCAATTATTGCCAATTCAAAAGAAAATATAGATCCTGTAAGTTTTTTAAAGACTTTTGATATCGAAAATTTAAAATCAATTTTTCAAAGAAGTGCACAAGATTATTCATATCATTCTCTTGATGATATGAAAGAATCTCAAGCGATAATGTATAAGTATACAGCGATTTCTTCGCAAACTTCAAAAAGGTTTGCAATGTTTAATAAAGTTGATCCATTATCTGTGTATGTTCTATCGGTTTTAAGAGGGTTAGCCAATTGCTTACTTGCTTGGAATTATCCAAGGTTATTTAGCAGAGCTTTAAAGACTCAAGCTGATGGCGAAGGTAAATTAGATGATTTTATAGAGAGAGTTATAGGATTTTCTCCAAATGATTTAATTATGGAATTATTATCTACTTGGAATTTTGATGATGAGACAAAAGATTTTATAGATGATAAAAAACAAAGTAATTTAAATTCTATGATTCAAAAAAGTGTTTTTAGTGGAGAGATGACGGCAAAAGTTCATGATCCAAAAAGCTTTCCAGAAGCGATTAATATGTTAGATACTTTTCAATTTGAAGTTAATCGTGTGAATGTTGAAACCGTAATAAAAAGGGAGGTACAAAAAACTTGTGAATATTATGAAAAGTATGCTCCGAATATTTTTGATCTAACGATGTCTATAAAGGAGAGGATTAAGGAGGCTATTTTAGCGCATGCAGAACATAAATTAAAGAAAAATGTTTTTGTTTTTCAGTGTGGCGATGACGATGTTATTAAGAGTTTTAAAAAAGTTTATATAAATGTTTCTGATGATAAATTTTCTAAAAAAGCGCTGGAAATTTTGCGTTATGATACTATTGCGAGGGCAGGTTTTTCTGATGGTTGTTTATATATGTTTGATGAAAAAGCAAATATGTTAAGTCCGATATTAAAAATTGGAAATAGAGAACTTTCGGAGTATAAAGAAATAAATTGTGGAAAAAATTCTTCATGTACAGTTGCATTAATTGATGCGTTAAAATGTGCGGTGCCAATTATGAGAGATGGATTATCAGTATTGGGAGAGTCGGCAAGTTATATTTGTGCATCTTTTGGAAATTCATTTAAAAAAGGTGTTTTGTATCTTGAGATTCCAAGCGACAGTAATGAGGAACAACAGTTCGAACAAAATATTATTCCAAAATTTAAAGCGATACTTCGATGTTTAAATGAGTGCTTGGGTTTTTCGGTGAATTAGGAAGATATAAATTTTTAAGGAGAATAAAATGGTTGATTTTCAAAAAATTGATAGAGCAAAAGGAAGCGGACAACATGAAAATCATGATCAAAATGATACAATAAATCATTCTGTAAATATAGTAACGCTATTTGAAGATGAGTTTAGAAGATTTCCATCAGCAGATGAATTAAAAAAAGTAGAAAATATTTTTGATGATAAAAAAAATAAAAAATTTATGGATGAAATTTTAATGTATGCCATTTCTAAAGAATATTATGGAAACAATGAAACATTTCCCTCAAAAGAGAGTTTGACAGAGGGGAAAATAATTGGATATGAAAAGGAAAAGATTGATAGCTTATGGAATAATGTAACAGGTAAATATCCAAACAAAGATCAACTAGAGGCGCAAATAAATCTATTACGAGAAATTAAAAATTTGAATATGGAAAATGCATGCGTGTTAAATTTTGAAAATGTAATAAGAAAAGAAGTTGAACTTTCTTTCCTTGATGATGATGGAGATTTACTAAGATTACAACAAAGATTTAATCAAGGAGAAGAGAATACAGGGTGTATTTTGCATTGTAGCTTTTATAATAAAGGAATAATTTCATATTCTCTTATTTTTGAAAGTCCAAAAAATTGTTCATATGATGAAATTTTTAAAGAGAAATATGAAAATGGTACTTTTTATAAAAAATTTTCAGAAATTATGAAAAATGTTTTAGAAAAAGATCCTAGAGTAAAATTTAGATCGCCGATTATTTCATTACCATCAACGAGCGATGTAGATCCTTTTTCTATGGGATTTAATGGGGAGATACAAGTTGATGAAACGAGATTAAGAGAAGGTGAGCTTAAGAATTTAGTTACAGATATTTACAAGAAATTTACATCTCAAGTTTTATCGGCTATGCAAGATCTAAGGCAGGGGAAATAGCATATCTTAAAAGCAGTCATTTTATTTATTCCCTCTTAACCTTTTTAGGGGTGATTTTGGATGAGAAATTGAAGAAAAAGAGGGGCGAACAGAGGAGATAATACCAGAGTATATCGACGAAGTGAGATCCCCTCATTTTCTTCAATTTATCGCCAAAAGCGCCCCCTAAAAAGTGCGGATAGTGATGTAGGAGATTGAATCTGGGGAAAAATTCGGTTCCTTAACCGTGAACTCAACATCATTTGAAATGTCAGGATCATCAACATCTGGATCTACTTCAACAGAAACGACATTTCCTGCCTTGATTGCTTTTAATTCAAATTGAATTTTTCCTTTATTTTGTGCTCCAAATTGGGATTTTGATAGGAAATAAACTAAGTATGTAAACTCGGAACTTTCTGTTGTTATGAATGGAGTTATTGATTCTTTACTTTGGGATCCTTCCATGTATAAACTAGAGGAAGACGGAACATATGCTAAGGCTTTTCCGAATCTGACTTTTAGTAAAATTCCATTTTCGTGAACTTCGCTTATATCTATTGTTAATCTAGATCTATCGCCAGTATCGATTGTATTTGGTTCTGCTTTTGATGTAACTATTGCGGAAGCTACAAATGTGTCTTCATCGCTTCCACATGCAAGTATAAAAATTGATAAAATAAAAACTAATGAAACGCGAAATATGTTTTTTGGCATATAAGTTCCTTAAAAAACGCTTTATGTTTATTTACATTTTATCAAATAGTCGGTTACAATAAAAGGTGTTTTTTTATTGGTGAGTGTTTTAATGTTAGAAAGTAAAAGAAGGATAGATTTAAGAAAAAAAATAAAAAATTTTTGGAATTTAGATTTTCCCATCGTAACAGTAATTTCATTTTTGTTCTTTTTATTTTATGTCATTATTCTTTACAATGATTTGTCGAAGTTTATTTTGAATCCAGCATATCTCACAGATGATGCTTTTCAGCAGACGTATCCATTTTATGAAATATTTTATCCAGATGTTTTTAAGGGAGATGTCCTAACTGATGTTATGAAAGGTTATTTGGCGCCACTTCATTGGGGAGTTACATATATTATCACATGGCTTGTAGGGGATCCTATTTTGGCGGGGCATTATGTAATGCTTTTGCAAGTTTTTCTTTCGTGTATGTTTTTATTTTTGGCGGTTAAGCATTGGGCTGGCGTGGCACCTGCTTTTTTTGCGTTAACTTGGTTTTTGCATACAAGATACATTTTACAAAGAATCACATTGGGGCTTCCTCGTGGTTGGGCACCTGTCGTTTTTACGTGCTATTTTTTCCTCATTGCCAAAGGGTATCATAAGGCAATTTTTGTTTTACTCTTTATTGGTTGTTTAGTGCATCCGCCCGCAACTTTTATGATTGCTGTGGCTTATGGCTTGTTCGTCGTACATAAAAATATTTTTGGAGTAGAAAAAGAACGATATCAAAAAATTCTTTTATTTTTAATTTTATTATCTCCTGTATATATTATAACGACTTATAATGTTATTAAAAAGCCTGATTATTTAGGTGAAATGGTAACATTAGAAGAGGCAAAAAAAATGCCTGCTTTTGATAGGGCTGGAGGACGTTTCCCATTTGTTCCGCTTCTTAGCGTAAAAGCTGAAGTAAATACATTTGCTTTTCAAGCTTTTAGGGGAAGGTTTCATGATGCTCCAAGTTTTTTAAGAGGAAAAATTCTTCCTACGATTTTTATTTCAATGTTTATTTTGATTTTGATAGGGATTTTGAGGCAAAAGAAAGTTATCCCAATAGAGATCGTGATGTATTTTTTCTCGATTTTGATAGTGTATTTTTTATCTCGTGAATTTGCTTTTAAACTATACGTTCCAGATCGTCATTTGCAATTTCCAATGGCTTTTTTCTTTTTCTTATTTTTTAGTATTGCGATTTGGAGAGCTTTTGATGATGGAAAAGCTGATGAGGATAAGTTTTCGCCTAAATGGTGTCAAAGTGGATCACTAAAAAAATCTTGGGGGTGTTTTATTGTTTTTGTATGTTTAGGAACGTTTGTTTATTTAACATCTGGACTGGGATTAAGTGGAGATGCAAATTTTAATTGGCGAAAAGATAAGAAAGGTGGGGTTTACGAATGGATAAAGAACAATACTTTGCAAACCTCTTTAATTGCGGGACACCCAACATCGGTGGATCCTGTTCCTTTATTTGCTATTAGAAAAGTTTTAATATCAACCGAAATGTCACATCCATTTTATCCAAAGTTTTTTGAGGAAGTAAAAAGGCGATTGGAAGTTTCTTTAAGAGCAACGTATGCAAAAAATTTACAAGAATTAGTTGATATATTGGAGTCTGAAAAGGTAGATTATTTTATTTTTGAACGTGCTTTATTTTATCCTGAAAAATTAGGAGATGGAGCAGGATATCCAAAACCTTTTAAAGATTTTGTAAAGGAAATTTCTAATAGGCCTTGGGAGGAGTTTGCTTATAGAGAGTTGCCTAATGAAGTCGATATGAAAAATTTTCCATTTATGCCATTTAAGGATAAATATATGGCATTGGTGGATATAAAGGCATTAAAATCTTATTTGGCAATGGAAAAGGCCCAAAAAGGGAAAAAGATTCAATTAAAAAAATAGAAAGGTAATTTCATGAGTGGATTTAGTAATAAAATTGAGATAAAAAAATTTTTAATTTTTTTTGTACTATCGTTTATTAGTGCTTTTTATGGTTTGTCTTTTTCTTATCATGGATATATTACTCCAAACACTTCTGTTGGAGAGCTTAAGAATATAGGGCCAGATGGTTGGATTACAGATGATTCAATAATAGAATTTCAAAACTTATCATCAAAGGGGAATAAATTAGAATTAAAATTTAATTCGTGGCGTCCAGATGGAAAAAACGCATTGATGATTGTAAATGTTTGTGGAAAAAAAGCAGGGGAATTTGAGGTAGAAAATGATATTCCCAAGCGTATTCCTTTAATTGGAGATTGTAATCCAAAACGAGTAGAGTTTAAAGCATTGAACCCTATAAGAGCAGCCGAGAATGATAGTAGGCAAATTAGTGCGCAATTAATTAGTGTAAAAGTTTCATCAAAATTTTTTGCAACTATTGTTGATGTAAAAATTATAATTATTGCTACATTATTAATTTTTGCATTGAGTATAGTCGCTTATTATGCTTTTTTTAATAATTTTTCTTCTTGTCTCACGGTTATTGTTCCGCTAATAAGTTTTTTATTATTAGCTAATATAAGTAATTTTGATTTAAGAAAAGCATATTCACTGTTTATAATTTGCTTTTGGTGTTTTTTGGGATTTTCATTATCAAAGACCACATTGCATAATAAAAAATATAATTATATAGGCGAACCTTCAAATGCAAATATTATATATTCAATAATGATATTTATTGTTGTCGTTTTAGGGGTTTCTATAAGATTATGGAATATAGATTTTGGACTTCCCTTAAACTTTCATCCAGATGAAGTTCCGAAAGTAAATGCGATTGAAAGAATGTACGCAAAATTTGTCCAAGGAGCTCCGAATCCTTTTGATCCAGAATATTTTTTACACCCTTCAATGCTTCTATACTCTACGTATTTGATGAGTACATTGCTTAGGTTGTTTAATCCCACGTCAGATTTTAGAGAGATAACTTGCTTGGCAGGTCGCTTGGTAAGTTGTCTAGGGGGAACGATTAGTATTTATTTAGTTTATTATATAGCAAAAAGGCTTTTTACTCCGATTGTCGGAATAATGTCTGCTATTTTCTTAGCTTTTTCCCCACTTCATATTACCTGTAGTAGATATTTAAAAGAAGATGCGTTGCTAGTTTGTTTTTTCTTAGCCTGTGTTGCGTTTTTAATAAAATCTGTCCAAGAAGATAAGATAAAATATTATTTTATTTCTGCTTTGATGGCGGGTTGTGCTTGTGCGACAAAGTATACTGGAATTTTAAGTCTTGTTGTTATATGTTCCGCACCTTGGCTTCGAAGTGAGTCGTTTTATCCTAATAGAAGATTTTTAAAATGGATGTTTGTTGTGTTATTGATAGTTCCAATAACATTTGTTGCGATTACTCCATATTCTATAATGAATAGTGAAAAATTTTTGGAAGATTTTAATTCGGAGCGAATGCATGCAGAAAAGGGGCACACTGTAGTTATCACAGCAAATGGTGAATATTGGACATATCATTTTAGAGAAAGTATTTTACCAAATTTTAAATATTTATTTACTGCTTTAGCGTTACTAGGATGTGGGCTTTTAGCAAGAAGGAAAAGAATTGAAGATTTGTATTTGCTTTGGCTTATTTTGTTTTTTTACATCCCTATAGAATATGTAAAATCAAAACCTGCTCCACAACCAGAAAGATATATTTTGCCCTGCATTCCTTTTTTTGCAATTGCGGGGGCTGAGTTTTTGAGGGTGATAAGTTTATCAAAATATAGATTTATATCTGTTATTTTGTTTTTGGCTGCATTGTTTTTTCCATTGAATACTAGCATAAATTATGCAAGAGAAATTAAACCAGATACTAGAGAGATTATGACTAGTTGGATAGAAGAAAATATTCCAAAAGGTAAAATTATTTGTATAGATTGGAAAAGGTACGGTCCATATTTAAATGAGCAAGACTATGATATTAAATATATTTTAAGAGCAAAGATTATTCCTAAATTATATGTTCCTAGTCTTAAAGAATCAGAATATGATTATTTAGTTTTATCAAGCCTTTTTTATGATAGATATTTTTCTCAGCCAGCAGATAAGGCATTAAGACAACGTTTTAGAGATGTCTTTAGAGATATTCCAATCGTATATGAAGTGCATGCAAAAACAGGAACAAATGCTTTTCACAATCCAACGCTTACTATTTTTTCGTTAAAAAAAGATGATATTAAAAATCATGAAAACCAATTAAAATTGGTAAAAGAGGGTAAGCTAGACAAAACGGATAATGAAAAGAAATCGACTTTTTTTTCAAAAACATGGCGTAGGTGGTAATTAAAAATAGTATGAGTACTTATAAAGAAATCATTTTAGAAACAAAAGATAAGTTAAATGGTGTATCTTCAATTTCTCAACGAGAAGTTGAAATGATTTTAGAATTTTTAACTAAGAAAGATAATTTATATTTTGTCAAAAATCCAGATGAAGAAATTGACAAGGATGTAAGCTCTAAATTAGAGAAATTGGTAAAAAAAAGGAAAAATGGATTACCATTAGAATATATTGTTCATAATAAAGAGTTTTATGGATTAAATTTTTTTGTCAATAAATCTGTTTTAATTCCTCGTCCTGAAACGGAGTTGTTAGTTGAAGAAGCGTTTAATTTTTTTAAAGATAAAAATGATTTTTCAATTTTAGATTTAGGCACGGGGTCAGGGGCGATAGCAGTTAGTTTGGCAAAATTATTTAAAGATAGAGGAAATCGTTTTAAGCTTGTGGCTTCTGATAATAGTTTTAAGGCTATAAAGATCGCAAGGAGAAATGCTACACAAAACAAGGTAAAATCAAAAATTAAATTTAAAGAGAGTAATTGGTTGGAAAATATTGAAGAAAAATATGATGTGATTGTTTCCAATCCTCCTTATGTAAAAGATGAAGATATCAGAAATTTTCCATTTTTATCTTATGAGCCAAAAGAGGCGTTATTCGCGGGGGCAGATGGTTTAGATGATATTAAATTTTTACTAAAAAACGTTTTTAATTATATTAATGATGGTGGCATTTTCCTTTGTGAGTTCGGCAAAGGGCAAAAAGATGAAATAATAAAAGAAGTCACGAATAATCATCAAGTAAAAAAATATGAAGTTTTAAATGATTTAGCTGGGATTCCAAGGGTTTTGAAAGCATATTTATAGTTTATTTAAATTCTTGTAAATTTATAAAACATAAATCATAATACAAAGCTGATTAGGGGAATATCATAAAAGGGGACAAAATGTTTAATTCAATTGATAAGATAGCATCATGGGCAAAGGATACAGGATTTATTTATCCATCATCTGAAATTTATGGAAAATTTGGTGGTGTATATGATTATGGATTTTATGGAGCATTATTAAAAAATAATATTCAAAATGCTTGGATACAAGAAATGGTTCAAAAAAGAAGAGATGTAATTCTTATTGATTCTGCTATTTTTATGCATCCAATTACTTGGAAAGCTTCAGGGCATGTGGATTGCTTTGAAGATCCTCAAATAGATTGTAAGAAATGTAAGGCAAGACATAGAGCAGATATATTGTTAGAAAAATATGGTATTAATGCTGATAAGCTACCGATTGATGAAATTAATCAAATTATAGAAGATTTAAAAGAAAAAGGAACTAAGGTTACATGTCCTATTTGCGGTAGTACGGAACTTACTCCTGCAAAGGAATTTAGCTTAATGGTAAAAAGTAATTTGGGTGCTCCAACAGATAAATTAAGTGATGAAAATGTTGTTTATTTGAGAGCAGAAACTTGCCAAGGAATATACTTAAATTTTAAAAATGTTCTTGATTCTACGAGAATGCGTCCACCGTTTGGCATTGCACAAATTGGAAAAGCTTTCAGAAATGAAATCATTGCAAGACAGTTTGTTTTTAGGACTCGTGAGTTTGAACAAATGGAAATGCAGTATTTTTGTCATAAAGATTTAGTGCCCGAAAAATATGAGATGTGGAAAGAGGATAGAATGAAATGGTATCAAGAATATGGGATACCTGCTGAAAAATTAAGATATTTTAAACATCTAAAATTAGCACACTATGCAAGTCAAGCATATGATATAGAGTATAGATATAATTGCCTCGGAGATTTTAAGGAAATTGAAGGCTTACATGCAAGAGGAGATTGGGATTTATCGCAACATACAAAGTTTTCTAATGTTAAATTAAATTATTTAGATCCAAAGACAAATGAAAGATATACGCCGAATGTTGTCGAAACATCTGCAGGACTAAATAGGGTCTTGCTTGCTTTCATAGATAATGCGCATGTAACTGAGAAATTAGAAGATGGTCAAGAAAGAGATGTGTTAAAACTTGATTATAGATTATCTCCTATTAAAGTAGCAGTTTTCCCACTTTTAAAAAACAAGCCAGAACTTATTTCAAAGGCAGAAGAAGTTCACGATATTCTTTCTTCTAAGTTTATGGTTGAGTTTGATGATAATGGCAATATTGGAAAGCGTTATAGGAGACAAGATGAAATAGGAACTCCTTTTTGTGTAACTGTTGATTTTGATACACTTGGAAATGAAGCTGAAAACAAAGAATTGAAAAATACGGTTACAATTAGAAATAGAGATTCAATGAAACAAGAAAGAATCTCAATTGAGAATTTAAATAAATATATAGAGGATAATTTAAAATGAGTGAGTGCTTAGAGATTGAAGGTCCTAGTGTATTAAATGGAACTGTAAGAGTAAGCGGCGCGAAGAATGCGGCGTTACCACTTTTGTTAGCTTCGTTTCTAACAGAAGATGAATGTGTTTTCACAAATGTACCTCAAATTTCTGACATATCGATTATTGCAAAATTGCAAAAAAGTTTTGGTGGAGATGCAGAATATAACGAGAAAGAAGGAATCTTTAAGGCTTCAATGAGAGATATAAGCTCTGTGTCTGCAAGTTATAGTTTAGTTAAGGCGCTTAGAGCTTCTTTTTGGTTGTTAGGGCCACTTCTTGCGAGAAAAAGAGAGGCGAAGATTGCTCTTCCTGGAGGAGATAAAATAGGGACACGCGCTGTTGATATTCATCTTGATGCATTTAGGGCAATGGGAGCGGAGATAAAATTAGAGCATGGAATTGTTTATGCATCGGTTCCAGAGGGATTAAAACCAAAGGAAATAAACTTTTATTTTCCATCGGTCGGGGCAACTCATCAAGTCTTAATGGCTGCTGCATTAATAGATGGGGAAACTATTATTAATAATCCTGCAAGAGAGCCAGAAGTTGTGGCTCTTTCAAAGATGCTTTGTGATATGGGAGCTAAAATTGAAGGAGCAGGAACATCAAGAATAGTTATCCATGGAAAAAATAAATTGCATGGGACATGCCAAGAAATTATTGGAGATAGGATTGAGGCAGGCACTTATATAATAGCTGGAGCTTTGTCTGGAGAAAAGGTTCGAGTTGAAGGATTTAATGTTGAACATTTAGGAAAGTTCCTAGAAATTTTGAAAGATATAGGTGTAAGTTTTAAGGCAGGAAAAGATTATGTAGAAGTTTATAAAAGCTCAAAATTAAAACCTGTAGATGTTCAAACTGCACCGTTTCCTGGACTTGCAACTGATTTACATCCAGCTTTAGCGGTTTTGCTTTTTATGGCAAATGGAACAAGTTCGCTAAAAGAAACTGTTTATGATTCACGTTTTGCTTATGTTTCTGAGATTATAAGAATGGGAGGAAATGCAAGAACTGAAAGTAATGCTGCTTGTGCAATTTGTAAGGCAAATGAAGGGACACAAGTTGGTTTGTCATATGATAATACAGTTTATATAATGGGGCCTAGTACATTAACAGGTGCATCTGTTGAAGCTCATGACGTACGTTGCGGTGCAGCTCTTGTATTGGCAGGACTTGTAGCCGATGGCCTTACAAGAATTTATGAGCCAGATCATATAAAAAGGGCTTATGTTAATATCGATAAAAAGTTTGAAAAATTAGGGGCGAAAATTCATTTTAGAGATAATAGTTACGAAGATTTTAATTTCATAGGTTGTTAAATTTCATGCATAATTTTATGAAAAATTTAATGTCGCTTTAAAATAAGTTGACTAAGAAATGTCGCTGTTTTTATAATGCTCCCTTTTAAAATTGCAAAAATAAATAGGAAGGTTCAATTCTTAGACTAAGCTAGGTTCTTGAGTAATGTAGATATAAATTTTAAAAATTTCAAATATGTTTGAAGATAAAATTAACAATAAATTTAATAAAAAAAATCAAACGCGACAGTCAAAGATTGAAGAGTTACTAAGTTCTAATGAACAACGCAATTCGATGCTTAATAGCGCTGGTATTTCAGTAGAGAAATATCCTAATTTTGAAAATGATACGTTGAGTTCAGATGGTAAATATGAAGAAGAACACATATCTGAATTAATATCTTTTTCCCTGTCTATTATAAATCGAGGGTATACGGAAAAAGCGGTTAAAAGGGCAGTTAAGGATTTCCTTAATCCGACTTTAGAGGAAAAAATTTTTAAAAAATCAGTAGATAAAATTGAGGATATGTTAAAAGAATATCCACTTGATAATTTATTGGAATATATCGATTTAGTAGAAAAAATTTCTCCTGGTGTGATAGATATAGAACGCATTACAAAGGATGTAAACGATAATGTATCTGATTTTTGTGAGGAAATTGAAGTCGGTGCCATACAAGATGGTTCTTTTACTGATGTTTGTACACCACAAAAAAAAGTTGAAGAATGGGTAGAAAACGTTTCAAAAGATGTTTTGGATATATTACTAAAAGAAGATTGTATAAAAAATTGGGATGTTAAATCGATTTCAAAAATATCTTTTTCCATGTTAATGTGTATAGACGATACATTGCATCCATTGGCAAAATGTATCATAAATAATCCCTCCGAAAAATCGAATGTTTTCTTTAGTGTCTCATTTAAAGCTTTCTCAAAAATAAATGGAAGTGTGGTTGGTAATGTTTTACGAGAACTAATCAAAGATCGCTCAGATGGTGAAATTCAGGATTTGCTGAAAAGTTTATATGATTTTTCAAAAGTTAATGTTAAGACGTATGCGCTTCCTGTGGGAGAGCTTTGGGAATCGTTAAGTTATAAGCTTCAAAGAGTAAAAGAATTTTTTGTAAAGTTGCAACGTGTTAGTACAGATTTAGAAAAATATGTTGAATTTAAAAAAATGCGTCCTCTTTTGGAAAATCATTCGTTGCTTTTAGAAGGAATTGGAAAGAAACAAGAAGATAAAAAAATAACTTTACCTTTTGGGGAAGTTTTCTTTTCTTTTAAGGGACATTCATCGACTGATAAGTTAATCATATTGCACTATGATGGCCGGAGAAATCTTAGAGAGTTTATGATTTTAGATAAAAATTATACAAACAAGTTATATGATTTTTCTTTTGTTGATATAAAAAATAAAAAGTATACCTCTTTTTCATGTGATAGCCTTATGGGGGGATCGATTGATCTTAATGATAAGGTATATTTGGGAATTCTTGATGTTTTTGCTCCTGCTATGAAAGAAGCAAATTACAAAGAAATTTGTAATATGATGCTTTTACTTGAAGCTGCTGGAAGAGATATGTTAATGAAGATATGGGACCATAATCCAAAAATTTTTAACAATATTCAAAATCCTATTAGTATTGCTTACGGAGATGGGCAGGTTTCTGTTATCGCAGATAGTGAATATTTTGATATGAATTTTAAAGATGCAGATATTTGGGAAGAAAAGAGTGATGGAAAAGCTCAAAGTTTGTATAAAACTTTTATTTCAAATGATGCCAACATAATGCCTTTAGAAGTTCCTGATGATCTATTAAGTAAACCTGAAATAAAAATAGAAAAAGAAGAGGAGGAGATTTTGAGTGTTAACGAGCAGGAATCTATATTATGGAAAAATATTATGAGTAATATTCCAAATAATGGTTGGTTCACATTAGAGTGGCTCGAAAAAAAATTAAAGTTATTGGGAGATCTTGAAATTATTACGGATAGAGGAAAAGGCTCACACAAAATGATGAGTTTAACTCAAAAAAATAATGTTGTCGGTTCTTGGCCTTTTTCAAGAAAAATGTCTGAAAGCTCGTTGCCTTCTAGTACATTAAAAGAGGCATTAAAATCTTTAAAAGTCTCTTATGAAGATTTCCTTGGGACATTAAAAAAGTAACTTTTTCTATCTTAAAAATATTAGTGCTATAAAAAATATCTAAAAATTTTAAAACCTTGATTTTTATTTTTAATAACGTAATATTTAGAAGCGGTTAGAAAGTTTTTTTTATGAAGTCGTTTCATGTTTTCTACAGTATTTGATTTTTCCATATATTTATTGTTTAGATTTTTTTTATGGGTGCTTTATATTTTGCCAAAGAATCTAGTCTTGGGGGGCTTGGGCTTACTTGCTAAGTTTGTAGTGAAATATAATGAGCAGTACCAAAAAGTCATTTTGATTAATTTAGGTTTTGCGTATCCTGAAAAATCTGAGCAATGGAAGTTAAGCTTTTTAGATGATTTAGCCAAGGAGCTAGCAAGAACTTTTTATGATGTTATTCGGATCCCGCATTTATCTAAAGAGTGGATAAAGGATCATATAACATTGGACAATGTAGCAACTTTTAATGACTATTACGAACGAAATATTCCAATTATTTTTGTTACAGGACATTTAGGAAGTTTTGAGCTTTTGATTTATTCTTGTTCTTTGTTAAAGAAAAATACTACTGATATCATTGTAAGAAGCTTTAAGAATAAATTTCTCGATAGATATTGGAACGCAATAAGAGAGCGTTATGGAAGTAGAATGATTAGAAAAGATGGTGCCTATAAAGCTTCTATAATGGCAATAAATAATTGTGCAGATATTGGTTTTCCCTTTGATCAAAATCAGAAAAAGTGTAATGCTGTATTTGTGGATTTTTTTGGAAAGAAGGCAGCGACATCAAAAACGCTAGCTATTTTAGCATTAAGACATAATATTCCTGTAGTTTTTGCTAGTATGATGCATTTAGATCATGACAAATATATAATAAGGACAAAAGAATGTTTTTATAGCGATATTTATAACGATTTATCATTGAATCATTCACAAAAAATTGAGGCTTTTACAGCAAGAGCAATGAAAATTTTTGAGGATCAAGTTAGAGAATTTCCTGCAGGTTGGTTTTGGATGCATAGAAGATGGAAAACAAGGCCAGAGGGCGAGAAGCGGTTCTACTAGTGGATTAAAATTGTTTGGTTCTCGCTTGGTCTGACAAAGAATAATTCACCATTATCAATAGAAAAATCAAAAATATCTTTTTCGATTAATTCAAGATCGGGAATTATACTGTCTAAATCGATTATTGCAGATTCGATAATGTCACAAATTCCATCGTCTTGATAACTTAACCTTCCATTTTCAAGCAATTCTAAATCTTTTTTTTGGTTTTTCATTGATATCTCTGTGTAAAAAATACGCTTTGTTTAATTACGTGTAGTTATATTCTCGGAAAGATGGGGAAAAAACTTTAATATATTAAATTTATGGGTAAAAGCTTAAAAAGTTTTGATAATGAGAATGATAAACAAAGTAAAAATATAAAGTTCTTATTTTCTTGCGAAAAATTAAGATCTATGGTATTTTCTTAGAGTTGTCTAAGGAGTCCGTTCGTTTGAAAATATGAAGCATGTCCTTGTTTCGTATGTTTATTTTTCAAGTGCATATTATTTTAATAAGCCTTGTATCTTTACTTTGATAGAGTAAATGATAGACGTGGACTTTTATGTATATAAATATTTTTATTTTTTAGTGATAAATGCTTAATAAAGAAGAGATAAAAAAATATATTGAAGAAATCGTTAAACAAGAAAATCTTGTTTTATATGATATTGAATATCCGTCTCAGTCTTTTGGAACACTAAGAGTGTTTATCTTTTCAAAAGATAAAAATATTAATGTTGATGATTGTGCTATTGTAAGTAGGAAAATAGCAAATCTTCCAGAATATGAAGATATTCTTCCCTCAAATGCTTCGTTAGAAGTTTCTAGTCCCGGAATAAATAGAAATTTAAGGACGAAGGAACATTTTTTTGGCGCAGTTGGGGAGAGAGTAAAAATAAGGCTTCGAAATCCCTTAGAAAATAGAAAAAATATTTTAGGGATTTTGAAAGATGTTGATGGTGATGCTATAAAAATTTTTGATAATGATTCTAAAAAAGAAATCGTTATAGAGAATAATAATATAGATAAAGCCAGAATAGATTTTGATTTTAATTCAATAGAGAGAAAATAAAATGAAATTTGAACTAAACGCAATATTAAGCCAAATTGGAAAAGATAAGGGAATCGATAAACAAGTTCTTATCGAGACAATAGAGTCAGCTATGTTATCTGCTGCAAAGAAACATTTTGGGCACGGACTAAATCTTGAAACAAGTTATAATACCGAAACTGGAGAGATGGAAGTTGTCCAATTTAAAGTGGTTGTAGATGAGGTGACAGATGCAGATACTCAGATTAGTTTAAAAGATGCCAAGGAGCAACTTGATCCTGATGCAGAAGTCGGAGATGAGCTTGGTAAAAAATTAGATTCTTCAGATCTTGGAAGAATTGCTGCGCAGACAGCCAAACAAGTTATAGTTCAAAAATTAAGAGATGCTGAAAGAGGTGTCATCTATGAAGAATACAAAGATTCAAAAGGTGATACTATAAATGGAATAGTTCAACGATATGAAAAGGGAAATGTTATTGTAAATTTAGGGCGAACAGAAGCTGTACTTCCTAAGAGAGAGCAAATTGCAAAGGAAAGATATCGTCAAGGTGATAGAATTCGTTCAATGATTTTAGATATTGATAGATCTTCAAGAGGCCCTCAAATTATTTTGAGTAGGAGTCACCCAAACTTTTTAAGAAAGCTTTTCGAACAAGAAGTTCCAGAAATTGCAGAGGGAATTATTCAAATAAAAGGTGTCGCAAGAGAGCCTGGGGAAAGAGCGAAAATTGCAGTTTTTTCGGAGGATTCGGCAATTGATCCAGTTGGAGCATGCGTCGGTGTGAAAGGATCTCGAGTTCAAGCAATTGTCCAAGAATTACGAGGTGAAAGAATTGATATTATTACTTGGACTGCTGATGAGCCATCTTTTATAGCACGTTCATTATCTCCTGCTGAGGTCACGCGGGTTGTCGTTGATGAAGATGAAAAAACGATAGAAGTGATTGTAGCAGATGATCAGTTGTCTCTTGCTATAGGAAAAGGCGGACAGAATGTGAAGCTTGCAAGTAAACTTACAGGTTGGAAAATAGATGTACGCAGTGTTGGTTCTGTAGAAAAGGAAACAAAACAAGCGCTAGAGTCTTTGGAAAAAATTGATGGTGTTGATTTTTCTCTTGCGCAAATTTTATTTCAAGAGGGTTATAGCGGTGCAAGCGAAATTGCTGATACTTCTTTGGAAGAATTGGCAGAAGTTGATGGCCTTAATTTAGAGGTTGCATCTAAAATAATAGAGAGCGCAAAAGATGTGGCATCAAAAGAAGAGCTTAATATTGAAAATAAAGATGAAAATCAAATATTAGATTTAGACAGTTTGGTAATCAGTGATGATTTAAAGCAAAAATTATATTCTTTGGGATATCGCTCGATTCAGAGCTTGGCTGTTGAAGATTTTTCAAATATTTCTTCACTAGAGGGCTTTGATGATGAGGAATTTGAATCATTGAAGAAAGCATTAGATGATTTTTTTAAACGAAAAAATGATTTTTAAAAATATATTTAAAAATTTTTAGTATGGCAAAAAAAGAATATTCTAATGAAAGAACTTGTTTGTTTTGTGGACAACGAGCAGACAAGCAGGACTTATTAAGGATTGTTATTAAAGAGGATAATGGTTGCGTTGTTTTTGATGAAAAGCAATGCATGAGGGGAAGAGGCGCGTATATTCACAAAAAAGGGGAATGCTTAAATAAAAAGTCTGTGGAAAAAGTGCTTCGGAGGGCCTTTAAGATTGATGGTGATAAAAAAATTTTTTATTTTGATGCTTTTTCTAAAATGAAAAATTTTTTGAATTTACAAGAAGAAACATTATCTAAGGAAAAATCAAAAATTATTTTTCTTTAGATAGGTTAATAAGGGTGTGATATATGGCGAAAATAAGAATTTATGAACTAGCAAAAGAACTAGGTGTCGATAATAAAGAAATCTTAAGTAAGGCTCAAGAGTTAGGAATGGTTGATAAAAAATCACACTCAAATGCTCTTGATGACGATGAAGTTAGAAGAATTAAGAAAGCTTTACAACAGGGCAAAGATTTAGAGAAAGATCTTTCTCAAGAGGCTACTGTTACGACGACGACTCGTGTCGATAAAATAACAGGGAAAGCAGATACAATCGTTGAAAAGAGATCTGGAAATATTATTAGAAGAAGAAAAAGAGTAGATGAAAAAGAGGAAGTTAAGCAAGAGTCAAAAATTCAATTAGAACAAGAGCAGGAGGGAGAAACTTCGGAAGATCAATTTGTTGCTCAAGAAAATATAATTGAGCAAGAAGATAATGTTGAAAAGCAGGACAATAAGAAAGAAGAAGATTTGCAAGCTACTCAGGAGCCAAGTGGTGATGATAAAAAAGGTGGCACTAGGTTAGCCGTTGAGAAAAAGAATAAACTTGGTCCAAAGATTTTAGGGAAAATAGAGCTTCCGCAGGTTTTACAATCTACTGCTTCTAAAGATAAGGGTGATACATCTAAAATATCTACAACTTCAAGAAAGTATAAGAAAGAATCTAGTGGCATAACTGTAGAAGATTCTAGTGAGGGAAAGAAGTTTGATAAGAAGCGTGCAAGAAGGAAAGAATTTTCTCAACATGAGCTCGTAGATTATGAAGGTGGTCCATCGAGAAAGCCAAAAGGTTCAAAAGCAAGAAACAAAAATGATATTAATATTGAGGAAGAAAATAAGAAAACAGAGATAACTCAACCAAAGGCTTCAAAAATGGTTGTAAAGATTGATGAAGCGATTACGGTCGGTGAACTTGCAAAACAAATGAGTGTCAAATCTGGAGAAGTTATTTCAAAACTTATTGGGCTTGGCGTAATGGCTACAATCAATCAGACAATAGATTTAGAGACTGCTACATTCATTGCTGATGAATTCGGTTTTCAAATAGAGTCTGTAGCATTTGATGAAGAATCTATTTTGACGCATGTTGAGTCTGATCCGAAGAATTTAAAATTAAGAGCACCTGTTGTTACAGTAATGGGGCATGTTGATCATGGGAAAACATCTTTATTGGATAGAATTAGAAATAGTTCTGTAGTTGATAAAGAGCAGGGAGGAATTACACAACATATAGGAGCTTATACTGTAAAACTTTCAAATGGCAAGACGATTACTTTTATTGATACTCCTGGGCATGCGGCTTTTACTCAAATGAGAGCAAGAGGAGCGCAGATTACTGATATCGTAGTTTTAGTGGTTGCTGCAGATGATGGCGCAATGCCACAAACAGTTGAAGCAATAAATCACGCAAAAGCTGCAGGTGTTACGATAATAGTGGCTATCAATAAAATGGATAAACCTACGGCAAATCCAGATAGAATCAAACAACAACTTGCAGATTATGGGCTTCAGCCAGAGGAATGGGGAGGAGATACAATGTTCTACCCAATTTCTGCATTGACTGGTGATGGAATCGAAGCTTTATTGGAGGGAGTGGCATTACAATCTGAAATGCTTGAATTGAAAGCAGATGCAACGATTAGGGCAAAAGGTGCCATTATAGAGGCAAAACAAGCTTTGGGAAGAGGTACGGTAGCGACAGTTTTGGTTCAGGAGGGGACATTGCACAAACAAGATATTTTTGTTTGTGGTGCTGAGTTTGGACGTGTGCGTTCCATGTTAGATGATCAAGGAAATGTTGTAGAAGATGCGATTCCTGCAATGCCTGTTGAAATTACAGGCTTTAGTGGTGTACCAGATGCAGGAGATGAATTAGTGGTTGTTGATAATGAAAGTGTTGCAAGGCAAATAGCAACTTATAGACTTCAAAAGAAAAGAATAAAAGAAGAGCTTAATGATAAGCCAATGACATTAGAGGAATTTAGTAAAAGAGCTGGACAGGAATCTTCGGTAGATTTAAATGTTATCTTAAAAGCCGATGTACATGGTTCTGTTGAGGCTGTAAAATCATCTTTAGAAAAATTGTCTACTCAGAAAGTAAAAGTAAACGTGATTCATGCTGCTGTTGGTGGTGTTAATGAAAGTGACGTACAACTTGCAATGGCAGGAAATGCTATTATTGTTGGATTTAATGTAAGAGGAGAATCTAGGGCTTTAGCTAATGCGGAAGCTAATAATATTGAAACAAGATTTTATAGAATTATTTATGAATTAATAGATGATGTTAAACTTGCAATGGTTGGATTGTTAGAACCAGACAAGAAAGAAGAGAATGTCGGCTTTGTTGAAGTTAGAGAAACATTCCAAGTTCCAAAAGTTGGTACAATAGCAGGTTGTTTCGTTAAATCTGGATCTGTAAAGAGAGCTATGAAAGTTAGGGTATTAAGAGACCATGTAGTTATCCATGAGGGTGAAATCGGAAGTCTTAGAAGACAAAAAGATGATGTTAAGGAAGTACAATCTGGTTATGAGTGCGGTATTGGAATCGAAAATTTTAATGATGTAAAAATTGGAGATGAACTTGAGATTTATCAAATAGTAGATGTAGCGCCTACATTAGAATAAAAATAGTGTAATTATAATTAATAGAAGAGCTATGGCAGATAAAAAGAGGATATATCAATTTCAAGAAAAAATTCAGGTGATTTTGGCCTCGAATATGAAAAACGTTAATGATCCAAGGCTTTCATCTGTTACGATAACTGCAGTTAAAGTTAGCAACGATCTAAAATATGCAAAGATTTATTGGAGTTCTCCGAAAGAAAAGATTGAAGAGGTCCAAGCAGGATTTGAATCTGCGAAAGGCTTTTTAAGGCATATACTTTCTGAAACATTAATCTGTAGGGCTGTGCCAGAAATAAAATTCTTTTTTGATGATTCTGCAGATAATTATTTTAATATAAATAAGTTGCTTGAAATGGCTAGACAAAAAGATAGTCAAAGCAAAAATTAAAATTAATAAAGAGGCGTATATGGAAGAATTAAGTGCTATAGCTGAAGCAATTAGGAATTCTAGTAGTGTGGCAGTTATTGGGCATATAAAGCCTGATGGTGATGCCGTAGGGGCAGTTTGTGCAGTGTCTTTAGCATTAGAAAATTTAGGTAAAAAAGCATTTCGTATTTTTCAAGATAAAATTTCAGATGATTTAAAATTTATATATAGTGCGGATAAAATTCAAAATAATTTTCCAAAAGATGAGAATATAGATTTAATTATTATTTGTGATTGTTCCGAGAAAAAAAGAATTGGACATTTAATATCAGCAGATCTTCCAAAAAATGTTATAAGTATTTGCCTAGATCATCATA
This sequence comes from uncultured Bdellovibrionales bacterium, assembly GCA_964534945.1. Taxonomy (GTDB): domain Bacteria; phylum Bdellovibrionota_C; class UBA2361; order UBA2361; family CAKMMH01; genus CAZHFA01. Next base: position 26,862 of record CAZHSB010000020.1, read on the forward strand.
TAAGTAATGAAAGTTTTGCATCTTTCAATTTTATAAATTCTGAAGCATCAGCAGCATGTGAAGTAATTTATGATTTATTTTCTACAATGGATATCAAAATTGATTCTAAAATCGCCAATTGTCTTTATGCTGGAATTGATTCTGATTCTGGTTCTTTTAAATATTCCAATACAGGTGAACATACATTTGATATTGCCAGTAAACTTGTTAAAGCTGGTGCTGATGTTTATGAGACCAGTAAAAATTTATGGTTAAATAAACCAAAAAAATCTATAGAGCTTACAAAAATTTTATTAGCTAGGCTTTCATTTTATTTTGATGATAAATTAACGATTTCTTTTATTACTTTAGAAGATAGAAAAAGATTTAATGCTGATGAAAATGATATGGGTGGATTTGTTGGAATTATTAGAGACATCGAGGGGGTTATTTTATCTGTTTTCTTTTATGAGGAAGATGATTTTTGGAAGATGAGTGTTAGGTCGAAAGATAGTAATGTTTCTACATTAAAAATTTCCGAATTTTTTGGTGGTGGTGGTCATTTTATGGCTTCTGGCGCTAGAATATCTAAAGCAATTTCGTCAGATGAAATCGTCAAAAATGTCTTAAAATTGGCCAAAGAAATATTATGAAATCAGGATTTTTTTTAGTAGATAAAGAGGCAGATATCTCTTCTGCGGGCGTTGTTTCAAAATTGAAAAAAAAGTTTGATATAAAGAAGATAGGTCACATGGGGACGCTTGATCCTTTTGCTACAGGTCTTTTAGTGTGCCCCATAAATATGGCGACCCGTCTTATTCCATTTTTTCAAGATGGAAACAAAATTTATTCTGGAACAATTTTACTAGGGACAAAAACTGATAGTGATGATATCACGGGAAATATTTTGCAAGAATCAAATGTAAGATTTTCTAAAGATGAAATAGAAAATATTTCAAAAAAATTTTTGGGAAATATCGTCCAAATACCCCCTAAAATAAGTGCGATAAAGATCAATGGAAAACGTGCTTATGATAGGTTTCGCAGTCAAGAAGAATTCGAGATGAAAAGTAGAGAAGTGCAAATTTTTTCTTTTGTAATAAATAATATTTTTGAAAATGAAATTGCTTTTCAAATAGAATGTTCAAAAGGAACTTATATAAGATCTATTGCAAGAGATCTTGGTGAGGCTTTAGGAACAGTTGCATGTTTAAAGACTTTAAGAAGGGAAGCTTCGAAGCCTTTTTATGTTAAAGATGCAAAAACAATTTCAGAGATTAAGTTTGAAGATTTAATTTCTTGGCAGGAGTTGTTTTTAGAAGATCAAAAAATAATGGTTTCAGCAGATGAAGCATTAAGGCTAAATATTGGAGACAATATTTTTTTGCAAGAACTTTTAAAATCTGATTCTTATAAAGGGAAAATAGAAAAAAATAATTTACTTGTTTATATTCCAGAAGATAAAAATTTAAAATCAGGAATTTTGGTAAAAGAGAACGATTCTTGGAAGTTTGCTGTTAATGCAATTTGATATCTTTATTGCTTAATTTCCCAGAGTAATACAGGCTTTTTTTAACATAAATTCTATTTGTAAAAGATAGTATTGCCAAGCGCGCCGTTTCGGAAAGTGGCGTCGGAGGATCTTTTAGATTGGCATCTCTTTGGCTAAAATCTTTTGTAGAAAAAGTAGATTTAAGGCAATGTTCTAGTTCTTCACAAAAGAAATTATAGGCTCTTGGAGTAGAATATTGATTGATTTGCAATCTTATAAGTTTCGCAATTTCTGAGATTGTAAGGACTTGTTTCAATATTGTGACCGCAAATAAATGTACAGCTTGATCTCTTGAATATTTTCGTTTTGTTGGAGCAGAAATAACCTTCTTTTTTACGTAATTATTAATCATGGTAGCTGTTACGGTCTTTTCTTCTCTTGGAATTAGGAAGATTTCAAGATTAGAACCTAAAAATGAAACTAATTGTTCCATGTATATGTCAAAATCGGGGAAATCTTCATATCTTGGGCATTTATAATTTGCCAATTCTTTTGCATAGTTTGATTTTTCAAATCCAAAAATTTTTTTCATTTTATATGTATAAAATTAAGCCAGAATAAAAAGTTACTAATGATTCTAAGCAAATAAAAAAGGGATTGCAATAACTGATTTTTTAGATATAATCCTTTCGTTTTTATGTTTATTTGAAGTTTAAAAGGTTGAAGTTATGAGAAAGCAAGATTTAGAGAAATTTAAGAAAAAATTACTAGAAGAAAAGAAAAAAATCATACAAACAAAGAGCAGTAAGTCTGGTCAAGAAGTTTCTAATACTCAGTCAGGGGATCAGGCTGATATGGCCTCTGCCGAAATGGAATTAGATGCAAAGTATCAAGGAGATCAAAGAGGTCATAATTTATTAACGGATATTTCTGATGCTCTTCAAAAAATTGAAGATGGAACTTATGGCGAATGTGAAATTTGTGGCGAGGATATATCATTGGCTCGTCTAGAAGCAAATCCTATGGCGAAGTTGTGTGTTGATTGCAAATCTGCAGAGGAAATTAGAGAGAAAAAGTTTGCTAAAGCAGGTGGAAATTCTACGAGTGAGGGGTCTGGAAGTTTCGAAGATTCAGAATAGTTTTTGAATTTTGTTTCAAAAAAATTTTTTATTCTATTGTAAAAAAGCTTTAAATTTTGTAATATTTTTAAAGTTTTTTGGTGGCCAGTAGCCAAGCGGTAAGGCACTAGGTTTTGATCCTAGCATTCCGCAGGTTCAAATCCTGCCTGGCCAGTTTCTATTTTTGGTAATATCAATAACATCAGAAAAAACGAAGGTTAGTTGAAGTTATCGCTAATCTTTTTGTTTTGTCTTTCTTATTGGCCGGTCGCCAAGTGGTAAGGCACTGGATTCTGATTCCAGCATCCGCAGGTT